>NC_017542.1:1843500-2145500 GCF_000237325.1 Paenibacillus polymyxa M1 | reverse complement strand
CTGAAACGTTGCAGTCTGTCCAGGTTGAAGAGGGGTCTCCAGCTTTGCCCTGACTTGAGAACCCTGTATTTGCAATACAGCCTCGTCGCCGTCCTCAGACACCTTTAATACGACTCCTCTTACGACCTGGCCTGGCTGCATATCAAGTTTTTTCGCCTCTCCCGCCTTCACATCTCCAAGTAATCCCCGGAATACAGATCCGATGTTCATATCGCCCCTCCTCTCACTCTCCCCCTACTCAAAAGGGTCTGTAATATTAGATATACTTTATATCGGTATTGTCCTGATTCATAATAAGTATCTACAGATCAAACAACGTTGGTTGCTCGGTCAACAAATTGCCTAAAAAGCTGCGTCTATGCATTTCTGTAGGCCCTAGCGCCAAAATTTGTTCTCTATGCAACTTGGTAGCATAACCTTTATGTATACCAATCCCATATTCCGGATATTTCGCATCCCATTCACCTTTGCATAGCCGATCACGAGTCACCTTGGCAATGATAGAAGCTGCCGCAATAGACTGACTGTTCGCATCTCCCTTAATGATGGATAGCTGAGGAATAGGTACATCTACCTTTTCTGCATCCACAAGTAAATAATCAGGAGACACATGTAAAGCCTCAACAGCCTTTTTCATAGCTAAACGAGCCGCTTGTTTAATATTGATTTCATCAATCATCCGCGCGTCTACATGACCAACTCCTACAGCAATCGCCTTCTCCATAATCAGTTCGTAGTAGGCTTCTCTTTTCTTGTCCGTCAATTTTTTGGAATCGTCTACCCCCTCCAATAACTCACCAACTGGTAAAATGACTGCTGCCGCCACAACATCTCCAAACAGACATCCACGCCCTACCTCGTCAATACCTGCAATCCGCTCACAAGATTGTTCCCAGCATTTTTTTTCATAGTGCAGCATGTCCTTTACTGCGTTCTCTTTAGCTTCCATATTCAATACCTGCCCATCTTTACGTAGTTTAAGCTTCATCATGCCGTAGCTCTAACAATTGAATTCAGCTTACCACAGACCTCTACTGTTCAAAACCCTTTTCTATCTACCTTTACATACCAAAAAACCTTCCTCCTCTCCGGAGAGATGGGGAAGGTTCTTCCTTGCCACAAAATGCAATGTTCTGTATCAGATGTACCAGCTCTATCAATATGGTGCTTCTAAACTGAATCGTCCCAGCTTCCCTGCACGTAGCTCACGCAAAATAATTTTTGACGCCTTTTCGAGATCTACACGTCCACCACTAACAATACAGCCACGCTTACGTCCGATAGCCTCCATAACGTTCACAACATCATCTGGATTTTCTGTATCCTCAGGGCGTTCGGTAAGCTCAAAACGTTCTGCCATGGCATCCCAATAATATTGAACAAGATATTTTGTCGCGAAAAAGGCAATGTCCTCTACATTTAAAATTTCTTCCTTGATCGCGCCTGTAACTGCTAGACGATAGCCCACGTTCTGATCCTCAAATTTAGGCCACAAAATACCTGGTGTATCCAGCAATTCAATTTCTCCGGTCTTGATCCACTGTTGTGCCTTCGTTACTCCGGGGCGATCACCCGTAGCTGCAATATTACGTCCTGCCATTCGGTTGATCAATGTCGATTTGCCGACATTCGGAATACCGACAATCAAAGCACGTATAGGACGCGGATTCATTCCCTTCGAAATCTGCCGGTCTATTTTTTCCTTAAGCAACAGCTTGGCCTGAACCGGAATTTCTTTGAGCCCCGTCCCTGTCGTGGCATCTACTGGAAAGGCTACATGCCCCTGTTCCTTAAAGTAGGCAATCCATTGCTGTGATACTACAGGGTCCGCCAAATCTGCCTTGTTCAAAATAATCATTCGCGGCTTGCCTTGCAAAATATCATCAATCATTGGATTTCGGCTGGAAAGCGGCAACCGAGCATCAATCAGCTCAATAACCAAATCAATCAGCTTTAATTTTGCTTCAATTTGGCGGCGCGCTCTGGTCATGTGACCAGGAAACCATTGAATCGTCACCGTCATCACCCCATTGAGCGTAACTCCTACTTTCACCCTTAGGGTCATAGTTAGGATTACGGCAGCTATGCTGCTTATTAGTTATTTCTAGTGGTTAATCCACTGCATATCCATCACAGGCCAAAAAATGACATCAGCCCGGCCCACGACTTCCTTCAAATCAATATATCCAATCATCCGACTGTCTGTACTATTGGAACGGTTATCGCCCATAACAAAAATATGCCCTTCTGGCACTTTTCCATTCTTAAACTTTTCATTTGGAAAATTGGTAAACTTGTTGTAAAGTTCGCCATTTTGATGTGCTTCTTCCAAAGGAGCCTTGAGATAAGGTTCTTGGATCGGCTTACCATTTACTGTAATCGTGTCACCTTCTACCTTGACCGTATCACCCGCAACGGCAATGACGCGCTTGATGAAGTCTCTTTTTTCTTCCGGGACATGGAACACGATCACTTCACCCGGTTTAGGAGCACGAAAATCATACAAAATCTCATTTACAATGACGCGTTCTCCGGTATGAAAGTTAGGCTGCATTGACGGACCATCCACAATAAAAGGCTTAAAGAGAAGCCAGCGGATTAAAAAGACAAGCACTAACGCAATAATGATGGCCTTGAGCCACTCAAAAATCTCATTTTTTGGTTTACGCTTGGGCGTACCATCCTGATCAGTTGGCTGCTGCACAGCTCCTTGTCCTACTTCTTGCTCCATAGCTCACTGTCCTCTCTTTACGGTCAATAATCCACAGTTCCCTATGTACGTAGAAAAAACGAAAGGAGCTTGTAACCAAGCCCCTTTCGTTATTCGTTGTATTAACGACGAATTTCTTTAATTCTCGCTGCTTTACCGCGCAGTTCACGAAGATAATAAAGCTTCGCACGACGCACTTTACCACGGCGAGCCACTTCGATTTTATCGATTTTTGGGGAATGAAGCGGGAAAGTTCTTTCCACACCTACACCGTAAGAAATTTTACGAACTGTAAAAGTCTCACTGATTCCACCACCACGGCGTTTAATTACTACACCTTCAAACAACTGGATACGCTCACGAGTTCCCTCGATAACCTTCACGTGCACTTTCAAAGTGTCACCAGGACGAAAGTTAGGCAGATCTTTACGCAGTTGTTCTTCAGTAATCGCTTGGACGATATTCATCTATGACTCCCTCCTTCCGTACAGGTGTTCATGTTTCTTCTGGAAACTCTTCCGTTTCCTTCATCATCCACAGAGGACCACCGTATTACACACAACAGATGTATTGTATCATGGAGGTTACCGCATTGCAACAACAAAAAGGGATTTGACCAAACATTATTTAATTGACTTCATTATAAAACAGGTCCCTGCCTGCTTTCAAATCCACTCATGTTAATAGTGCTTTATCGCTTGTCCCTCGAACTGTCCAATTGGTGCTGCTCCTCAATCCACGCGCGCTCCCTGCTTGTCAGTTCAGCCTGTTCCAGCAAGTCCGGTCGACGTTCCATCGTACGACGTAACGCCTCTTGTCGTCTCCAAGAGTCAATATTGACATGATGCCCTGATAAGAGTACATCCGGCACTTTCCAGCCCCGAAACTCAGCAGGCCGAGTATAATGTGGGTATTCCAACAGTCCTGTACTAAACGAATCTGTTACCGCACTCGTTTCATTACCCAACACTCCTGGTAACAACCGTGTCACACTATCAATGACGACCATGGCTGGTAGCTCGCCACCAGTCAATACATAATCTCCGATCGAAAGCTCATCCGTCACCAGATGCTCTCGAATACGCTCATCATAACCCTCATAATGTCCACATATAAAAATAAGATGGTCCTCTTTGGCAAGCTCTTCCGCTTTTTTTTGCGTAAAAGTCTCTCCTTGTGGACACATCAAAATAATACGCGGAGTTTTTATGTCTGCGTTATGTTCGGCATCTTCATCTCCAATACCTTCAACGGCAGCTTCAAATGTTGATTGCTCTGATTTATCCAACAGCGCTTCCACGGCAGCAAAAATAGGGTCTGGCTTCAAAACCATGCCGCCTCCACCACCATAGGGCGTATCATCCACTTGCCCATGCTTGTTGCCGGCATACTGGCGAAAATTAACCGCTTGCAGTGATACAATCCCCTTATCCCTTGCTTTTCCCAGAATGCTTGCATTAAAAACGCCATCAAACATCTCTGGAAACAGGGTCAGTACATCCACCCGCATTACAGCAGACCTTCCATTAATCGTACTGTAACCCGTTTTTCGCGCACGTTTACATCCAAAATAACATCCTCTATATACGGCAATAGCAGTTCCTTACCTTTAGGCATTTGGACTACCCATACATCATTCGCTCCCGGTGTCAAAATTTCTTTTACCTCACCGAGCTTAGTTCCGTCTTCCGTTACTACTTCCATACCGACTACTTCATGAAAGTAAAACTCGTTTTCTTCCAATTCTCCTAACCGTTCAGCAGAGACCTTTAACAAAGTACCTTTATATTTCTCAACATCATTGATGTTGTGATATTCCTTAAATTTTACGACAACCATATTTTTTTGAAAACGAGCTGTTTCTACAGTTACGGGAATCGGTGCTTTGCCATCTGCTGGAACAATCAATAGCTCGCTGCCTTTGGCAAAACGATCCTCAAGAAAATCAGTTGTCGTTAATATTTTTAGCTCACCGCGAATTCCATGTGTATTCACAATTTTCCCGACATTAAACATTTGCTGCATCGTGTTCCTCCTGCATATAATCGGCTCCGCTCCATATCATCTTCATCATGTACGAAAAAGGGTTAGGACATACATCCTAACCCACTTTCGTATATCTTTAAGATATGATGTCTACGGTAACCCGTTTATCCATCTTAACGGCTGCTGATGCAACCACAGTGCGAAGCGCCTTGGCGATACGTCCCTGCTTGCCAATGATCTTGCCCACATCCTCAGGATGTACACTAAGTTCATACACTACAAGTCGATCCTTCTCCAAGGTCTTCACGGTCACATCATCCGGATGATCGACTAAAGCCTTAGCAATGATTATCACTAATTCTTCCATGGTTGACCCTCCGTATCAGCACCTTATTTCTGTGTTTTAAGCTCATGAAACTTTTTCAACACGCCCGCTTTGCTAAGCAAGTTGCGAACAGTGTCGGATGCTTGTGCACCATCTTGCAACCATTTCAGCGCTTTATCTTCATCAATTTTTACAACCGCTGGTACTGTAATAGGGTTGTAGTAACCGATTTCTTCGATAAAACGACCGTCACGCGGGGAACGGGAATCAGATACCACGACGCGATAGAAAGGAGCTTTATGTGCACCCATACGTTTCAGACGAATACGAACTGCCACGAAAATTCACCTCCTTCAAAAAGTAGACTGTATATTGCTATCCTATAACTCCAAAGGCCTATCGACCTTTTAGCGGAAAGGAAACTTCATACCTTTGCCCATACTCTTCAGCTGTTTCAGAGCCTTGTTTTTGCCACCCTTAGGACCCATCATATCTGAGAACTGCTTCATCATACGGCGCATTTCGTCAAATTGCTTAATGAGACGATTTACCTCAGCCAGCGATGTTCCACTGCCTACAGCAATCCGCTTGCGACGACTATGATTAATCATGTCTGGGTTTTGCTTTTCCTGTTTAGTCATCGAATGAACGATAGCCTCAATCCGGCCCATCTGTTTGTCATCCACTTTGATGTCTTTCATTTGCTTCATGTTGCCCATACCAGGAATCATATCGAGAATCTGGTCGATTGGGCCAAGCTTCTTAACCTGATCCATTTGCTCCAGAAAATCCTCGAAAGTAAACTCGGCATTGCGCATTTTCCGTTCCATTTCCTTCGCCTTATCCGCGTCGATATTGGACTGCGCTTTTTCAATCAGGGACAGCATGTCACCCATGCCTAAAATCCGTGAAGCCATCCGCTCAGGGTGAAATGGCTCCATTGCATCCAGCTTTTCACCCAATGTAGCAAACTTGATCGGGCATCCTGTCACAGCTTTAACCGACAAGGCCGCGCCCCCACGAGTGTCGCCGTCCAGCTTTGTCAGTACAACTCCCGTTAACTCAAGGCTATTGTTAAAGTGCTCCGCAACGTTAACTGCATCCTGTCCTGTCATGCTATCTACAACCAGCAGAACTTCATCCGGCTTGACATTAGTATGAATCTGGCGCAACTCTTCCATCAGTTCTTCATCAACATGAAGACGACCGGCAGTATCTATAATAACGTAGTCATTACCATTATCCTTAGCATGCTGCAAACCCTGTTTTGCGATTTCCACCGGGCTTGTCTGATCTCCCAATGTAAATACAGGTGCGTTAATCTGCTCACCGAGAATCTGAAGCTGCTTGATCGCGGCAGGTCTGTAAATATCACCAGCTACAAGCAATGGACGATGGTTTTGCTTTTGCAACAACTTCGCTAGTTTACCTGACGTCGTCGTCTTACCTGCGCCCTGGAGACCCACCATCATAATGACTGTAGGCGGTTTGTTTGCTTTGGCAAGCTTGGCCTGACTGCCACCCATCAACTCGGTCAATTCCTTGTTTACAATGTCGATGATGACCATGCCTGGCGTAAAGCTGTCCATCACTTCCTTACCAACGGATTTCTCCTTTACCTTGGCAATAAAGTCCTTTACAACCTTGAAGTTAACGTCCGCTTCAAGCAAAGCCAATCGCACTTCACGCATCGCCTGAGCTACATCATCCTCAGACACTTTTCCTTTGCCGCGCAATTTACTGAATACATTTTGCAAGCGAGTCGATAATCCTTCAAATGCCATACTTTCGCACCTCCTTGTCTACCAGGGTTGTTAGTTCTTCATTTATATATCCTACAATTCCTGCAGGCGATTTACAATTTGTTGGACATGTTGCAATGTATCCTTATCGGGCTTACCAACTTTTCCGAATGCATCATATAATGTCGCATTCAGTTCCTCTAAATCTTGGATTCTACGTTCATGCTTACTTAGCAATCCAAGCTTTTCCTCATACATTTCTAATACCTGTTCAGCACGTTTAATATGTTCATAGACTGCCTGACGGCTAATTTGAAATTCCGATGCAATTTCCCCTAAAGAAAAATCATCATGGAAGTAATATTTTAAAAACATCTGTTGCTTCTCTGTAAGTAGAGGTTCATAGAAGTCAAACAGTCGGTTAATCCGGTTTGTCTTTTCCAGCCGATTCTCCTGACTCATCGTGTATACCTCCATCGTCAAGGAAAAACACTTTACAGTTCTTTTCAACGTTCCTTATCATACATAAAAGAAAAGAAGATGTCAAGCGTTATCCCTTGTCATACAAAAAAAAGCCGATCCACTGCCCTTAAACGGGAGAATAGATCGACTTTTTTGCCCCTCTCACTCAAACCCTTACTGGAGTAAGATACAGCAGAACAGCCAGAAAATGAAGTATGCTGCCTGCCAAAACAAACAGATGCCAGATCGCATGGTGATATGGAAATGCCCGCCACACATAAAAAATCGTGCCCAGCGTATACATAAGACCACCCACGAACAATAGCGTCATCCCTCCGGCGGGAACAATGGCCATCAGGGGATTCCAGGCAATTGTAATGAGCCAGCCCATTATAATGTAAAACACAGTAGACATAAACAGGAAGCGTTTGGTGAAGAACGCCTTGAACAGTACACCAAACAAAGCGATCCCCCAAATCACTCCAAATAGCGTCCATCCCAGAGTACCTCGCAAGGCAACGAGCATAAAAGGGGTGTAGCTACCTGCAATGAACAGGTAAATACAAGAATGATCGAATATTTCGAACAAATCCTTCAATTTTCCTTCACGCAGGCTATGAAGCAACGTGGAATTGGTATACAGCAACAGCATTGTAATCCCGTAAATTGTAAAGCTTACGACATGCCAAGCAGTTCCTTTCATGCTAGCAAAAACAATGAGTAGCACAAGCGCTGCTACACTTAAAACGGCTCCAATACCATGTGTAATCGCGTTAGCTACTTCTTCCCGGCGGGAATAAGTATAGGTGTTTGCCATCGTTTTTCACCCGGCTTCCTGAGTAATATTTTTATACAAGAAATTTATCCGGCATCGTCAAACCTTTTGCTTTCATTATACAATTGGGCGGACTTACGCGGCAACAGGAGCACTGCTTAGTCCCAGACTTATAAGCAAGTCTAATCAAACGGATTAGTTCTGCTCTTCCTCGCCAGCTTCGACAGCCTCTTCTTGGATCAAACCGGCGAACAATGCATGAACAAATTGTTCTGAATCAAACGGTTGAAGATCATTCACTTTTTCACCTAAGCCCACCAGCTTAACAGGCAAATTCAATTCCTGACGGATAGCAACAACAATCCCGCCCTTTGCTGTTCCATCCAATTTTGTCAGTACCAGACCGGTTACGCCGCTCTTCTCACCAAACAGCTTGGCTTGGTTAAGTGCATTTTGTCCAGTCGTCGCATCAAGTACCAACAACACTTCATGAGGAGCGTCTGGAATTTCACGCTGGATAACGCGGAAAATCTTGTTCAATTCTTCCATTAGATTGCTTTTATTTTGAAGACGTCCTGCTGTATCGCATAACAAAACATCTACTTGACGCTGCTTGGCAGCCTGTACGGCATCAAACATAACCGCAGCTGGATCAGAACCAGATTGCTGTTTGATGACCTCTACACCTGCCCGTTGGCCCCAAACCTCCAACTGTTCAATCGCGCCCGCCCGGAATGTATCTCCAGCAGCCAACAATACTTTTTTGCCCTCTTGTTTAAAACGATGAGCCAACTTGCCAATGGTCGTTGTTTTTCCGACTCCATTGACGCCTACGAATAGAATGACCGTAATCCCGTCTGGATTCATTTTGAGCTGACTATTGTCATTCCCCCGCAGCAACTCAGACAGCTTTTCCGACAGTACAGGCTGTAACTCGGACGCATCCTCGATTTTGCGTTTTTTCACTTCTCCCCGCAAGTCTTCAATGAGGTTCATAACGGTATTGACGCCTACGTCCGCTCCGATCAGAATTTCTTCCAGTTCCTCGTAAAATTCCTCATCAATTTTTTTACGGCGAATCATCAGGTCCGTTACTTTTTCGACGAAACCTTTACGTGTTTTTTCTAAACCGTCTTTGAACTGCTTTGTGACCGATTCCGTTTTACTTGCGATGCTTTCCTTCAATTTTCTAAAGAAACTCATGGATTCCCTCCGTTGATCTGAAAGTATGTTATTTGATGTCAGGCAATCTCAGCTTCATCGTTGTCCAGCTTGACAGATACGAGTTTAGAAACCCCGCCTTCTTCCATCGTAACCCCGTACAGCACATCGGATTCTTCCATGGTGCCTTTACGGTGTGTAACTACGATAAACTGTGTCTGCTCTGAGAATTCCCGTAAATACTGAGCAAAACGCACCACATTTGCTTCGTCTAATGCTGCCTCTACTTCATCGAGTACACAGAATGGAACAGGTTTAACGTGTAAAATGGCAAATAATAAAGCCATTGCTGTTAGAGCCCGTTCACCGCCTGACAACAACTGTAAGTTTTGAAGTTTTTTGCCTGGAGGCTGAGCTACAATGTCAATGCCTGTCTCCAGCAAACGTTCCGGATCAAGCAACACAAGGTCTGCACGTCCGCCTCCGAACAGCTTGGAGAAAACCGTTCCAAATTCGCGACGAATCGCATCGAACGTGGTCTTGAAGCGCTTGGACATTTCATCATCCATTTCACGAATAACCTGATAAAGCGTTGTCTTGGCCTCTACCAAATCAGACTTTTGCTCATCAAGAAACGTATAGCGCTCATGTACACGCTGGTATTCCTCAATAGCACCCAGATTGACCTCACCCAGCGCAGATATCCCGCGTTTGAGCCTTTCCACCTCACTCTGCGTACCTTCAATATCTTCCGGTATAGGGTAACGTTGCTTGGCCAGCTCATAGCTGAGTTCATAATCATCACTTAATTTTTTCAAAACATTTTCCAGTTCCACATCAAGTCGGTTTACTCCAATTTCTGTTTGGCGAAGCAGTTCCTCCACCGACTTAAGCTGAATTCGCTGTTCTTTTGTGTCATTCTCAGCAACTTCCAGTTTTTTGGACAAGCTGCTGCGTGCAGCCCGTTTGAATTCCAATTGCTCTGCAGCTTCTTCCTTTTTCAAACGGTATTGATTAAGATTCTCAATTTGTTTCACGGTCTCCTGCTCATTGGTGAGCAAATCCGCTTCGATGGAAGCAAGCAAGGTCTTGTTTTGTCTTGAATCCTTACCAAGGGTATCATAATCCCCACGCAGTCTGCGAATCTGCTCTTCCAATGAAAAGCGCTCTTGGTCCAACTTGCCTTCTCTTACCTTGAGATTGGTGAGCTCTCCTTGCAGCTGCTCTTTGGCTGATTCATTCGCTTTACGAGCAAATTCGGCAGCGTGAATGGCTTGATGCGTTTTCTTCTCTTCTTCCTCCAGCGCAGCCAACTTTACCAGTGCTTCTGCACGGGAAGCTTCCAACTCCTTGATTTCCTGGTCAAAGCCTTTTTTCTCCTGGCCAGACGCAGCTACCTGCTCCAGAACATGACGAAGTTCATGCTCAAGTTGTTTGAGCTCCATTGCCATCTGCTGCTCTTCGGTCCGCTTCACATCGCCGCCCTGGCGCAATTCATCCAGACGGGTCTGTGTCTCCTCCAACTGTCGTTTGGTATCTATTGCACTCTGGCGCAACCTGGCAATTTGCTGTTCCGTGTCTAGAATGTCTTGATCCAACTGATCCAGCTGACGTTTACGGCCCAGCAGATTAGCATTTTTCTTGAACTGGCTCCCCCCAGTCATGGAACCACCTGCATTGACAACATCGCCTTCCAGCGTGACAACACGATATCTATATTGACAACGGGCCGCAATACGATTGGCATCTTCCAGCGTACGGGCAATGACCACATTCCCCAAGAGACTGCCTACGATTCCGGCATATCGATCATCGTACTGAACAAGATCTGCACCGATCCCGACAAAGCCTTCTGCGCTTTCCACAATTTGACGTTCTCCAGCACCAATCTGACGCGGGCGGATAACGTCCATAGGCAAGAATGTCGCTCTGCCCAATTGACGTTGCTTTAGAAAACTGATCGCCTGTCTGGATACCGATTCATTTTCCATCACAATATGCTGAACTGAAGCGCCCAAAGCGGTTTCCATCGCCTGCTCTAAATGCTCAGGTACCCGAATCAGCTCCGCTACTGCTCCATGCACACCGTGCAAAGTTCCTTTGCGTGAAGCCTTTAACACCTCTTTAACTCCGAGCATGAAGCCGTCAAAGTCATCCTGCATTTCTTTCATCGTATCTCGCCGTGAAATTTGAGCCTCACGTTTTTGTTCCCATTTACGAACCGTGCCCTGGTTTTCTTCCAGTAGTTTTTGCAGGGCCTGGTACTGTTCACTTCCCTGAATATAGCCACTGCGCAAACTGCTAATTTCCTGTCCCAGCTTCTGAATCGTCGCTTCCAACCCTTTTTTGCGCTGTTCAAGTTCGACTTTTTGGGCTTCCCATTTGCCGGATTCATCACTGACGCGATTCACTCGGCGTTCCAACGCTTCCTTCTGTTGGTCGGTATAACGAATTTCGTTACGCGCCTGCGCCATCTGATTCATCAGCTCCAGCAGACCACCCTTTAGGCTTTCTTCCTGCTCCTGGCTGATTCCACCTGTGACGCCAATCAGTTTGGCCTCTTCATCAGACAGACGCGCACGCAACTCGTCCAGCTCTACATTCAGCGCTGACAGCTTTTCGTTCAGCTGATCCAGTTCGCTTTTGCGTTCGGAATGCCGTGATTCACTTGTGCTGAGGGATAAGATCAATTGTTCCCGATTGGCCTCCAAATTGCGTGTGCGCTCTTTGAGCAATTCACCGTATCCTTCACTTTTTTCCGTAGCTTCACTGTATTGCAGCAGATCCTTTTGCAGACGTTCTACTTGCTCTTCCAGCTGCCGTAATTCATTACGATCGTTTTCCAGCATTGCATCATGGCGGGACACTACTGTAGACAACTGAAGCTGCTCTTGCTGCAACAAAGCTAGTTTGGAAGTCGCATCGCTCCACGAAGTATGAATTTGTTCAATTTGATGGACGTACATCGAAATTTCTTTTGATTTTAATTCACTGCGCAGCTCTTTAAAATGAATCGCCTTTTCAGACTGCTCCTTAAGAGGTCCAATCTGATCCTCTAGTTCACTGACCAAATCGTGAATACGCAGCAAATTTTGCTCTGTTTCATCCAGCTTGCGAACTGCATCTTTTTTACGTGATTTATATTTTACGATACCCGAGGCTTCCTCAAAAATACCCCGTCGATCCTCAGATCGGGTACTCAAAATTTCTTCAATACGTCCTTGCCCAATAATCGAATAAGCTTCTTTACCAATCCCTGTATCCATAAACAGCTCAGTAATATCCCGAAGTCTGCATGATTGACGATTAATGAAATATTCACTATCCCCACTCCGATGCACACGTCGCGTTACCGTCACTTCACCAAAATCCAGAGGCAATGCCTGATCTTCATTATCTAGCGTAAGTGATACTTCACCGTAATTAACAGCCTTACGAGCATCACTACCTGCAAAAATAATGTCCTCCATCTTGCCGCCACGCAGTGATTTGGCACTCTGTTCGCCCAACACCCAACGAATTCCGTCGGAAATATTACTTTTTCCACTCCCATTGGGTCCGACGACTGCCGTAATGCCGCGGACAAATTCCATTTCCGTTTTATCTGCAAACGATTTGAAGCCCGCCAGCTCAATGCGCTTTAAAAACATGCTCAATCTCACCTCTAACATTCAAATATGCTTGTACAACTTCATTGACCTGATTGATTGAATTATCCTTATTGTAGCATAAGACTAATTTGAAAAAAGCACAGTATCGACGTTCACTTTACAGCAGTAAAGCCACGAAAAAAGAGCAAAACGCAGTCCATTCGCCATTATGGGCCGGGACTCCCCGCGGACTGCCCTTTGCTCTTACTTTGTGTCCTCTGCTTGCGTCACCCGTTCGGGCCGCTCAGGTACCGATTACGATTCCGCCAGCTTCAAACGGTTTAAAGCAACTGCCGCCGCTTGCTGCTCAGCTTCCTTTTTGGAGCGTCCTGTACCTGCCCCCAGCCGTTCGCTGTCCATATATACCTCGGCTACAAACTCGCGTTCATGGGCAGGTCCGCGTTCCTCGACAATCTTGTATTCAAGCATCCCCATGTTATGATGCTGCGTCAGTTCCTGAAGCTCTGTTTTGAAATCACTCATCTGAAGCTTACCGTTTAATACAATTTGAGGAAAAATATAACGTTCTAGAAACGACCGGACGGCTTCCAGACCCTGATCCAAATAAAGCGCGCCTACGAACGCCTCGAACACATCAGCCAACAGAGCAGGACGAGTACGTCCGCCTGTCAGCTCTTCACCTTTTCCAAGCAATACATACTGCCCAAACTCAAGCCCGACAGCAAACTTCACCAAAGAAGGCTCACAGACAATAGCTGCACGCAACTTGGTTAGTTCGCCTTCGGGCCGGTTAGGGTACTGATTGTACAATTGCTCAGACACCGTCAGTTCCAGAACAGCGTCACCCAGAAATTCCAGACGCTCATTATCTGCATGCTGACTGAACCGATGTTCGTTTACGTAGGAAGCGTGCGTAAAAGCCTGCTTCAGAAGCTGCCGATTGTTGAATTGAATATGAAGTTTCTGCTGTAATTGCTTCAAGTCTCCACTCAACGAACTGACCCCTTACGCTTCATATTTTTTTAGAATAACCGTAGCATTGTGACCGCCAAAACCAAAGGAATTGGACATAACCACATTCAGTTCCGCTTTTCTCGGCTTATTAGGTACATAATCAAGATCACAAGCCGGGTCTTGATTATCCAAATTAATTGTTGGCGGAATTGTCTGATGTTGGAGCGCAAGACCACAAATTACGGCTTCAACGCCTCCCGCTGCACCCAGAAGATGCCCTGTCATCGACTTGGTTGAACTGATCGCTACCTTATAGGCATGCTCTCCAAGCGTTTTCTTAACTGCTTCCGTCTCCGATTTGTCACCAACCGGCGTAGATGTACCATGTGCATTGATATAATCGATATCTTCAGGATTCAATCCAGCATCACGGATCGCCATTCTAATGCAGCGTGCTGCTCCCTCTGGATCAGGCTCCGTCATATGATGGGCATCGCCTGAAAGACCATAGCCAATCACTTCGCCGTAAATATGTGCACCACGCTTCAAAGCATGATCCAACGATTCCAGAATCAGTACACCAGAGCCTTCGCCCATAACAAATCCGTCCCGTTCGGTATCAAATGGACGACTTGCCTTTTCCGGCTCATCGTTACGTGTGGACATCGCTCGCATGGAGCAAAATCCAGCAATACCAATCGGACGAATCGTTGCTTCGGCACCGCCGCAAATCATAGCGTCAGCGTCACCGCGCTGAATCATGCGGAAGGAATCACCGATAGCATGACTACCTGTGGCACAAGCTGTAACTGGCGATGTATTGGGACCCTTAGCACCGAGTGAGATCGAAACTTGGCCGGAACCCATATTAGCAATCATCATCGGAATGAAGAAAGGGCTTACGCGTTTAGGTCCCTTTTCGATCAGTGCATTATGCTGATCTTCCCAAGTGCCCAATCCGCCAATACCAGAACCAACAGATACACCAACACGCTCAGCATCCACATTCTCTCCGATTACGAGTTTGCTGTCCTCAAGCGCCAATTTACTAGCAGCAACCGCGAACTGCACAAAGCGGTCCATTTTACGCGCATCCTTACGATCGATATAATCCTCTGGATTAAAATCTTTAATGGAAGCGGCTATTTTCGTAGTGTATTCACTTGTATCAAAAGCTTCGATTTTACTGATACCAGATTTTCCAGCCATCAGATTATCCCATAGTGTGTTCAAATCCTGTCCCAGCGAAGTGATTACACCCATTCCTGTTATGACAACACGTTGTTTCAAAGATAATCACCTCTATGTCTACTGCAAATTGTATTTTTAGTTCGCACACGCTTGTGTACAAAAATAATATAGAATCAACTAAAGTTAGTAATGCCGCATTATACTCAGCCCTTGACGAAGTGAAGCTGAGATGAAGTCAAAAACACGCGACAATTCCGTCTTTAGTTCAATCTGTATAATTAGGAGAAAGTCCCGCCTGTAACAGAACGGGACTTTTGATGACATGAATTAGGTATGAGATTGTATGTACTTCACAACTTCACCTACAGTTGTAATTTTCTCTGCATCTTCATCAGAGATTTCCATATCAAACTCATCTTCCAATTCCATAACCAATTCAACTACATCGAGAGAATCAGCGCCTAAATCATCTTTAAAAGATGCTTCAAGTGTAACTTCGGCTTCGTCGGCTCCCAAACGGTCAACGACAATGCGTTTTACGCGCTCCAATACATCGGACATCCGGCTCACCTCCTCCTTATGGTATTATACGAAAATTACAATTAAAATGCCATAGAAGAGAGTTTTCATTAACTACTCTCCATCGGGGCATGCGGATTGGCAACAAGAACTACATATACATGCCGCCATCCACATGCAAAGTCTGGCCCGTCATATATGAGGAAGCATCCGAGGCCAAGAATAGCACCACATCTGCAATTTCCTCAGGCCGTCCAAGACGGGCCAGCGGAATACCGCTAAGCATATTGTCACGCAAATCATCAGCCAGCACCTGTGTCATTTCAGTATCAATGAATCCAGGAGCCACACAGTTCACTGTAATTCCTCTTGAGGCAAGCTCTCTAGCAGAGGATTTAGTAAGACCAATCACTCCCGCTTTAGCAGCGACATAGTTGGCTTGTCCTGCGTTACCAAGTACACCAACAACGGAAGAGATATTGATAATTCGTCCAGAACGCTGCTTCATCATTGGGCGTGTGGCCGCCTTGAGACAATTAAACACACCCTTAAGATTCGTTTCGATCACCTGATCGAATTCCTCTTCTTTCATCCGCATGATTAAATTATCTCTTGTTATGCCAGCATTATTCACCAGGATATCAATCTTGCCCCAAGCGCCAATTACATCCTTGATCAACTGATCAGCTTCTTCAGCACGTCCCACATTAGCCTGAACTGTAATAGCTTCTACACCTTTGGCACGAATCAGCTCTGCTACCTCAGTCGCAGCCGCTTCGCTACCAGCATAATTTACTGCGACATTAGCCCCTGCTTCAGCCAGCGCCAGTGCGATACTACGGCCAATTCCGCGCGACGCTCCCGTAACCAGCGCTGTTTTTCCACTCAATGGCTTAGACATCATAGTCCTCCCTTGCAAGTATTTAACCCGTAAAGGCAATCATTAATACTTTTAGCGGGCTTCCAGGGCTTCTATTATAGAAGCAAACGACTCCAGGCTACTCATGTTATACAGCTTAACCGTTTTGTCAATCTTTTTAACCAGTCCGGTCAAAACACTTCCCGGTCCAAACTCAACAAAGGTGTCCACACCTTGTTCCAGTAACCATGCTACGCTGTCTTCCCATAGTACCGGAGAATAGACCTGTTCCACCAACAGTTGGCGAATTTCACTTCCCTCACGTACAGGTTTTGCTGTCACATTGGTCACAACCGGAATCTGGGCTTCAGCAAATTTCACAGTCTCCAATTTACCGGAGAGCTTGTCCGCCGCTTCCTTCATCAATGACGAATGAAAAGGTCCGCTGACCTCCAAAGTAATAGCACGCTTACCGCCTGCTTCCTTCACACGTTCAGCGACGGCAGCTACGCCCGCCTTTGTACCGGATACAACAATCTGTCCGGGACAGTTGATGTTGGCCAATTCAACCAGTTGGCCAGACTCCGTAATATCACGGCACAATGCTGCCAATGCTTCACGATCAGCTCCCAGCACAGCAGCCATCCCGCCTTGTCCATCAGGAATGGCCTGCTCCATAAACTGACCACGTGCACGAACAGTCTCAACTGCATCCTCAAATGTGAGAACACCGGAAGCCACTAGCGCACTGTATTCTCCTAGACTGTGCCCAGCCACATAATCAGGGCGGATGCCCTTTTCCTTGAACGCTTCATACAACGCAATGCTCGCCGTTAACAGTGCAGGCTGCGTATTGGATGTTTGCTTCAAGGCTGTGTCAGGCCCTTCAAATATCAGTGTGCTTAGCGCGAAACCCAAACGTTCGTCCGCTTTACGGAATACTTCTGTTGCAGCTGGAACTGCTTCATAAGCATCTTTAGCCATACCTACAGCTTGTGAACCCTGACCGGGAAATATAAATGCCGTTTTGCCCATCGTGCATGCACCTCTCTGTATCCAATGCTTCTTCTGTAAAACACCAGACAAATTCAATATTATATCAAAACTGCCACTTAATTACCAGATAAGAACCGACGCACCCCAGGTCAAACCGCCGCCAAAGCCCACCATTAGTATACGGTCGCCTTCCTTCATGCGGCCTTCCTCAGCTGCTTCCACAAGAGCGAGAGGAATAGATGCTGCGGATGTATTCGCATATTTATTAACATTAATAACTACCTTTTCCTCTGGTAAATCCAAACGTTGCATTGCGGATTGGATGATTCGGATATTGGCTTGATGCGGAACGAACAGATCGATGTCGTCTTTGGACATCCCAGCTTTTTCCAACACATCAACCGTTGCTGTTCCCATAACGCGAACCGCGAACTTGAACACTTCGCGTCCGTTCATATAAATATAGTGCTGTTTATTTTCCAGTGTATCCGCACTCGCAGGCAAACGTGAGCCCCCAGCTTCCAACTTGAGCAAGGTGCCTCCAGCGCCTTCAGCCCCCAGATCAAAGGATTGGAATCCTCTACCTTCAGGTACTTCACCAATCACTACAGCTCCTGCTCCATCTCCGAAAAGAACGCAGGTGTTGCGGTCAGTATAATCTGTAATCCGGGAAAGGCAGTCTGCACCAATAATTAACGCATTGTTATAAATACCTGTCTTAATGAAACTCGTTGCCGTAGCCAGCCCGTACACAAAACCCGAGCATGCAGCAGACAAATCGAAAGCCGCTGCGCCTTTGGCCCCCAACTTGTCCTGAAGAATGCAAGCAGTTGACGGAAACGCCATATCTGGTGTAACCGTAGCTACTATAATCAGGTCCAGATCTTGTGCCGTCATACCCGCAGACTCCAACGCCTTAACTGCTGCTTCATAAGCCAAATCAGATGTAGCCTGCTCTGGAGCAGCAATATGGCGCTCCTGAATCCCTGTACGGCTAACAATCCACTCATCACTTGTTTCAACGATTTCTTCCAAATCTTTATTGGTCAGAATTTTCTCAGGTACGTATTTCCCTGTTCCGATAACACCAACCGGCCGTAATTTATTCATATCGTCACTCACTTCCTGCTGATTTCCTTGGATATACTTTCCACCAACCGGTTTTGCAAGGCCGTACGAGCCTGCCTTACCGCATTTTTGACGGCAATGCCATCAGACGAACCGTGACTTTTTAAGACGAGTCCGCTCAACCCCAACAAAGGAGCCCCGCCGTGCTCTTTATAATCCAGTTTCCCCTTCAGACCCCGAAGCTCAGGCATAATCAAGGCCGCTGCAAGCTTGGTCTTTAAGGATTTGGTGAACTGCTCTTTAAGGAGAGAAAATATCGCTCCAGCTGTTCCCTCTAGCGATTTTAGCATAATGTTTCCGGCGAATCCGTCACACACCAATACATCACAATTTCCAGTTAACACATCTCGGGATTCAACATTCCCCACAAAATTGACAGGTAACTGCTCAATAAGTGGAAATGCCAACTTTGTCAGTTCGTTGCCTTTTCCTGCTTCAGTCCCAACATTCAGCAGACCCACTCTTGGAGAAGCCAATCCGTGAACCTTCTGACGGTACAAGCTCCCCATCAGTGCATATTGGGCAAGATGTTCAGGCTTGGCATCCATATTGGCCCCCAAGTCCAGCGCCAGTATACCTTGATCATCAATCGTTGGTATCATCGGCGCGAGAGCCGGACGTTCAATGCCCTCCATTCTTCCAACCACTAGCAATCCTGTAGTCATCAGAGCGCCTGTATTACCTGCGGATATCATGGCATCCGCTTCACCTTCTCTAACCATTCGACCCGCTACGACCATTGAGGCATCCTTTTTACGCCGCACTGTCTTTACAGGCTCGTCCTGCGCATCTATCGTTTCGGACGCATGGCGAATGGTGAGGTTCGTCGGCAGCGCCCTGCCGTTCAAAACCGATTCAATCCGTTCCCGGTCACCAACCAGCGTAATGTCTGTATCCTTCCATTCCGCCGCCGCAGATAACGCGCCCTCTACTGTCGCCTCAGGAGCATTATCTCCCCCCATGGCATCAATGGCGATCCGCATGCTGACTTCCTCCTTCGCTATACTCTTCCTCCGTGGAGCGATAAATGACAAAGTTGCCTTGGAACACCATTTCTTCTCCTACGTAGGCAAACACTTCCACTTTGGCCTTTCCTTTTTGTTCTGGATTTGAGCGTACATATGCCTTGGCAATACATTTTTCACCCAAATGAACCGGACGAACAAAGCGAATATCCGCTGAAGCGGTCAATGCTATCTCATCGTTAATTACGGCAACGGCCAATGAATTGGCCTGCGCAAACACATAATGTCCTCGTGCAATGCCTGTGCGTGAAAAAGTATGTTCCTCTTTAATTTCAAAAATCGAAATACCACTTCGATCCAACTGGAGATCAACGATGTCCCCAATTACTTCATGTAAAGGCAAGGAACGAACCTGATCGTAGGAGCGCTCAGCCATCAGCTTTAACCGCTCCCGCAATTCCGGAATCCCCAGTTCCATCCGGTCCAGCCGAATGGTCTGAATGCTTACCTTCAGCTGTCTTGTCAATTCCTGATCCGTCACGAACGGATTATCATCAATTAATTGAGTCAGCCGTTGCTGTCTCTGTCTCTTCGGCAAACGTTCGATATCAGTGACGCCTCCTTTCCCTACAGTAAACTGCCGTTCAGCCGACAGTTCAGGTTACTTTACGTTCTAACGGCTAAACTTCAAGCCGGTTTGTCTTCTTGTATGTATAAAGGAACCTCTTAGGCCCTTCTTTCTTAGAACCTGGTACTAAAACAGTATATAGCATGCTGACGCAAAAAGAAAGCATGCTGATAAAAAAAGTAGCGCCTCACTGTAGTGAAGCGCTACTTTCTCTGCGAATATTCCAAAGAATCCGCTTATCGGACATTATTGAGAGATGATCTCTCTAGCTTTGTACGTTCCGCAAACTTTGCACACATGGTGAGCAAGTTTCAATTCGCCACATTCGGAGCATTTCACCATACCTGGTACTTCCAGTTTAAAGTGAGTACGACGTTTGTCGCGACGAGTTTTGGATGTTCTCCGTTGAGGTACTGCCATTATTCCCACCTCCTTAAACAGATCAACCCCGCATAACGGGTATGACTTCTTATCTCATTCAAGACCGAAAGAAAATGCCAGAAGACAATGATCTTACAGCCGGTGAATCAAGCATGCAACATCCACGTATCGGTTCAATAACTTCCCGGCACAAGCGGATGATGATTTTTTTCAGAATTGAACTCAATTCTCATTTAAAAAAATCCTTAAGCCCTGCCAGACGCGGATCAATCTTTTCCGTATCACCATCGTTACTGTCATCGGAGCCAAGGCTCCAGTCTTGTCCGGCCGCTGGCGCGATGCCCTGACAATCCTCACTGCATACAGGCGCAAACGGCACATGCAGTACAAACAGTTCTTCACAATACGGTGCAATGTCGAAGGAATCCTCCGTCACTGCGATAAAATCGCCATCTTCATCCTCCTCTTCAACACTTGAAGATGAGGTTTGCTTAAACCGTTCACGGAATTCAATTTTCAAATCCTCGTGCATCGGGCTCAAACAGCGTGAGCAAAGCATGTCCAGACCTGCGGTCAACTTGCCTTCCACACTCATCGAGCCTTGGCCCAGACTAACGGCGACCAAGTCGGTCTCCAGCGGGGAAACGGCTGTAACATCAGCACGATCATCCACCAATTCACTCACATTAAGAGATTCACGGATAGGAAAGGGACCGTCACTTGTTGCTACTTTGCGAAAAAATAGTTGCATCACTATCACTCCAAACAAACAAAAATTATTATAACGACTGATCGAGTCGTTTGTCAACACCTTTCACTTTACACCACTTACAAATCCATTGGTTTTCCAATGGTTCGGTAAGATCTATGCGGATGAAGAAATGTGTTGTATTCATCATGTACCTGTGAGTATTCGTACCCCCGCCACTCTTCGTGTACAATAATGCGAGTATAAAGCTTTTTGCTCTAGGTCTCAATGGTCTTGTTGAAGTGCATGATGAAATACCAGATAGCTGCCCTGAAAACATGCATTCGCTGGTAGTAAACCACTCAAAATAGTTATCAAATAAGCTACTAAAGAAAGGAGCCGACATACAGTTTTGAAAACACTCGGTATCATTGTAGAGTATAATCCCCTGCATAACGGACATGTCCATCACTGGAAGGAGTCTCTTCGTATCACTGGTGCACAGCGCACGGTGGCTGTGATGAGTGGTCCCTTCCTTCAACGAGGCGAACCCGCGATTACAGACAAATGGTCGCGCACCGAAATGGCACTCGCCATGGGCGTAGACCTGGTTCTGGAGCTGCCTGTAGCCTATGCTGTCCAGCCCGCAGAATGGTTTGCCCGCGGCGCGGTGACCTTGCTGTGCGCGACGGGCATCGTCGACGCGCTCTGCTTCGGCAGCGAGAGCGGAGACATCGCCCCGCTGCACACGCTGGCCCGTGTGCTGGCGGCAGAGCCGGCCGAACTCAAGGCCGGCATCGCCCAGCGCCTGAGCAAGGGCGCGAGCTATCCCGCCGCCTACGCGGGAGCCGCAGCCGCGCTGGCGGCCGAAGGAGCGGACGGCGCTGCGCTCGCCGCTCTTATGCAGCAGCCCAACAATACGCTGGGGCTGCATTACTTGATTGCGCTGGAACGACTGGGCAGCACGATCAAGCCCTTCACGGTAGCCCGCACGGGATCGGGCTACCACGAAGCCGTGGCTCCTGAGGACGGAGTCATCGCCAGCGCCACGGCCATCCGCCGTCTATTGCTGGACGGCGGGCCGGAGGCCGCATCGCCGTACGTACCTGCGGCGACCCTGGAGATTTTACAGCGCGAGTGGCAAGAAGAACGCGCGCCGCTGCATTGGGAAGCGTTCTGCCAGCCACTGCTGAACGCCCTGATCACGCGGAGCCCGCAGCAGCTGGCGGAGCTGCACGAGGTCACCGAAGGACTGGAGCACCGTCTGCAGCAATCGCTGTACACGCTGCCCCAGCCCTCTGTGGAGGCTCTGTTTGCCGCTGTCAAGACAAAACGCTATACTCGTACGAAGCTTCAGCGAATGTGTACACATATTTTGCTGAATCATGCCAAAGCCGATATGACTCCCGCTGAGCTGGCGAAAGGTCCCGGCTATATCCGCGTGCTCGGCTTTAACAGGGCTGGACGCAAGCTGCTGGCGCAAATGAAAGACACAGCCGCCCTGCCAGTATGGGTCAAGCCGTCTGCCGGGTCACATGCCCATCTGGACTGGGATACTGCCGCCGCCGCCATACATGCAGCCGGGATGCCGCGTCCCGCCATCCGTCACATGTATGCTGATTACTTGCGGCCCCCCGTTATGGTTTAATAGGCAGCTTTTCCATATAATTCAGCGCATCGCCAAGCTTGCGAACCGGGACAAGCTTCATCTGGGTTCCGATTTGCTCTGCTTTGGCTTTAGCCTCTTTATAATTATCCGCCGGGACGAAAAACAATTCCGCGCCCTGACGTTCAGCAGCGACAATTTTATACTTGGCACCACCAATCGCTCCAACCTGACCGTCCTTATCAATAGTACCCGTACCGGCTACACGATATCCCTTACTTAAGTCACCTGGTGTCAGCTGGTTATAGATTTCCATAGTAAACATCAAACCTGCTGAAGGACCACCGACATCCGTGGATGTAAAATGAATCGTTTTACGTCCATCCTTCGGCTCTACCTTCTGTACCGTGGCAATACTGACACCAAACCCGGAACGTTCTTTTCCCGTCTCACTGTCCGTGATGGTTGTTAATGGAGCTTGCACTGCCAGCAACTTTCCATCGCGCTTTAGCTTCACTTTAGCCAACGTCCCCGGTTTCTCATCCTCCAAGGCCTTCCGAATGGAATGATTATCAGTTACCCTCGTACCGTTCAACTCTAATATTTCATCTCCGGGCTCAAACACGCTGTTTGGTCCCGGAACCTTAAATACATACACATAATCCGGCACAATGCGATAGGGAACATGAGCACGGGTATAGGCAGCCTCCATCGCGGAAGATTGGGAATCCCCCATATACCATACCTGCTCTGCTGCATATTCATCTTCACTTCTGCCATGCAGACGATCCTCTTTGCGCTGAATCTCCGAGTTGCTGTCCAGCTTGGACATAGCTAGCATGATGACATTGGCATATCTCGCCGATACCGTCGTCATCATAAAACTCCCCCGTTCGCTGCTATCCCCTTCCTGTACTTTAACCATCGGCTTGATCTCGTTTGCCCCACCTGGTCCATAGATCAGATAAGGGGTTGGCATATAAACCAGCACATAGACCATTGCAGCCAGTATTAAGACATAACCGGTTGTAAAAAAGGCTCTTTTCCGGTTAATTTGCATCATTGCTTCTCCCCCTTGCAGCCTAACTTCTCCTATCTTACCCAAGTGCCTTTGCACCACCTGTTCTCAAGCCTTCCAAAAAAGCATACATTGTTTACGACAACGTGTACGAGCAACCTCTACCCAGACAATGAACGTGAATAAACGCTGGAGACAGCATCCGACTCTCCTTAGTATATTTATGAGAGGTGAACTCTTTGATGCAAAAGGAAACCCGCCCTGCTCCTTATTGGACAACCTTGCTGCTTGGCCTCGGAGCCATTTTGCTTGTAGTGGCTATTGTCGCCTCACCAGAAGAAGTATTTCAAGCCTCTACCCAGGGGCTTAAGTTATGGTGGAGCATTATTTTCCCGGCCATGCTGCCCTTTTTGATGCTATCTGAAATGCTCATCGCCTTTGGTCTGGTACATGGTCTAGGTGTTCTGCTGGAGCCGTTCATGCGATTTTGGTTTCGGCTGCCGGGACGAAGCGGCTGGGTGTTGGCCCTCGGCCTAACTGCGGGATTCCCGGCTGCTGCGGAAGCGGTACGCCAATGGGCACAGCAGGAGGATATGACCCCGCTTCAGCTTCGACGTCTGACCGCTATCGCTCATTTCTGCAATCCGATTACGATCCTGCTCGTCATTGGCACAGGACTGCTGCACAATGCTGCTGTAGGCGGGCTGTTACTTGCCGTTCACTGGATTTCTGGGCTGCTGGCAGGCTGGATCACAGCCAGATTACCTGAATCGTCCAGAAAATCGAAAAAACGGGAAACGCCAGCTGCCATCCGGCGCGCTTCTGTTTCCCGCACTACCACCTCTCTGATCCGATCCGCATGGGAAGCTACCCGCTCTGCCAAAGAACGGGACGGTCGCAGTTTTGGAAAACTGTTAGGCGAAACCGTATCCCATGCTGTACAGACGCTGATGGTGACAGGTGGATTCATTATTTTCTTTTCCGTACTGATTCGGCTGCTAACCCTATACTCAGGTCAAGTGACGCTTTCTATGGTGTGGCCTGCCTGGATGGAAATCCATCTGGGTTCCTATGAAATCAGCCGTCTGCCCAACGATCTCCGTACACAAGCAGCGCTGATCAGCGCTGTGTTAGGCTGGGGCGGCTTGTGCGGCTGGCTTCAAATTACCGCCGTCACCAGACCTTCCGACAAGGGCATCACCTTCACCTTATCACGAGTGCTCCATGGGATCATTGCTTTTGGACTGACCTTGGCGGCATGGACTCCGCTTAGCCACATTGTCAGTAATACAATTCCTGCTTACATCAGTCGCAGTTCTGTATCTTCTTTTTCGGAAAGTGTAAATGACTCTGGTGTACAATCTGTCATGGTCGGAGCCAGCAGTTTATTAACACAAATAGAAGGAACATCCATGTACCCCTGGCAACTGACCGTACTGTCCGTCGTACTTCTAAGTACGATTATACTTGCTCTGCTCGCCGTTTCCTTTATGACTTCATGGTGGAGCCACCGCGATTCGCGCTAACCTTTGCACGCAGTGCGTCTTCCACCTCTGGTGACACCAGATCTACGACCTTGCCATCAAAATGCGCAATTTCCTTCACCATACTGGAACTCAGATATGAATAAGCCGGATTGGTCATCATAAAGATCGTTTCCGCATCCGGGTTCAGCTTATGATTTGTAGAGGCCAATTGCAGCTCATATTCAAAATCGGTCACTGACCGGATTCCTCTGACAATAACCTGAGCCCCTTTTTGACGTACATAATTAGCTGTCAAATCACGAAAGCTGTCCACTTCAACGTTCGGAATATCGCGAGTTACCGTCCGCAGCAGCTCCATTCGCTCCTCAAGTGAAAACAGCGGATTTTTACTAATATTGTTAAGAACCGCGACAATCAGTAAATCAAACTGTCGGGCCGCTCTTTGAATAATATCCTGATGCCCCATCGTCACGGGATCAAAGGTTCCCGGATATACGGCAACACGTGGTTTGTGCTCAATCATGATGGTCCTCCCCGTCTGATTCGGTGATGCCGAATTTGCCCCCTTCGGCTTCTGTATGTTCTTCGGCGTCTGACAAAGCATCATCTGCAAAGTGATAAATGGATAACGCCGTTTCACCATAGACCGCTTTTCTAACTTGTTCAAACGGTCCGAAACTTATCGGATACTCATGTCCCGATTCATACTCCAGCACGATGATTGCACCTGAACGAAGCAAGTCCAACTCTGCCATGCGTCTCATCAATTCATCCCCGTGCTTGAGACGATAAGGCGGGTCCAGAAAAACAGCATCAAAAAGAGCTCCACGTTTTGCCAGCGCCTTGAGCGCTCGTCCGGCATCATTGCGGAACACTTCTGCCTTTCCTTCCAATCCAGTTTTTCGCAAATTTTCTTTAATGACATCAATGCTTTTGGATTCCATATCAATAAAAACTGCCTTGTCCATTCCCCGACTAAGCGCCTCTATCCCCAGGCCGCCACTGCCAGCAAACAAATCAAGCGCGACTCCTCCATCAAAATAAGGACCTATCATGCTAAATAGCGCTTCCTTGACCTTATCCGTGGTCGGTCGCGTCCCGGTGCCGGGAACTGCCTTTAACGGCCTTCCTTTGGCACTACCCGATACCACTCTCACGCTGAAACTCACCTATTTTCTATATGTGTTCATAACCATATAAAGATTATGACGTTATCGTACCACATGCACCGCCGTTTGAAAAACTTAGTGATGAAGCAGGTATAAAAAACCATCTCCTGGGCATCCTTAGGATATCGGCATTCAACCAATGTCGTAGACAACCGCGGAGAAGACTTACGTTTCCCCATAAGCTCTTCGTCCGGTTTCTCCTCTCCCATTCGGGCGCTCTTTCGTAGAGCGCCTGTTTTTTTGCATAAAAAGAAGCTGCTTTAAAGCAGCTTTATGTATTATTTTTTCTAATCTGCATTTCGCTTATTTCAGCAGTTCTTCAGGTGTATCCCCTTGATAAACATACACATAACTTGCCACCGATACAGCAAATGTCGCAAACATAGACAACGATGTGGCTAACCCGTATACTACTTTTTTCATCATTCCACTCACCTCCTTCCCCGAATCAATGTTAGGCTTTGAAGCAAAAAAGCAACAGCCACTACAGAAGAACCAATAACAAAATTTGTACATACAAGCAAGGAGGATAACAATCGCAAGAGGGGATAAAACCGGACTGGAATGCGCGACTGCTTTTCAATTCTGGACGGGGCAAAGCATAAAACAAGAATGAGCGCGATTCCGGTAAACAGGTTTGTCAACCCATTATTTAAGGAAATGCAAGATATGTATGTAAAAGCTACAGAGGTCACCAACACACATGCCATACCCGTTTTCAAGTGAATACCACCAGATACTTGGCGCAGCAAAGCAAAAGCAACGAGAATCGTTGCAGCTTCTACCATCCGCCCCGTGAAGAATGAGGCGAATAGTGTCAACAAGATGATCATAGACGCATTCAGAATGAGAGCAAGTGCGTATTTAAGCACTGGGACGGAGGCCGGATGATCAGGCACAATACGTTTAATCTGGTTAGCAAGTTTGAAGGCCATCGTTTCAATCATCTCGGTATTCCTTTCCGACTGCGTAGTAGATAAAAAATCCCGATACCAGTGCAAAAAATATCATACTCAACCATACTTCGCTATAGTAAAGCACAATAGAGGTTGAAATGAGAGACAGAATTATCAAGGTAATAACAATGCCATATTCCTCTTTGAACTTAAGCTTTTTGAAATTTGGGGAAAAGCCGATCTCTTTTCGATACAATATAAATGAAATAAGTAGTCCTGTTGCTGCGCTAACCACTTGTAACAGATAGCCCTTCAAGGACCCGTTCTGCAGCTCAGAAATCGGCAGGTTACCGAACATAGCCTTCAGGAGTACCGATTGAATAACGGCATATGCAAAATAACCGGTAACTGTCATAATACCTGACCAAACAATCGGGATCTTCACCACCGTAGCAAGTAAAAAAATAAAAAGCAGCATATTAATGACAGGTACCACATATGAAAGTGAAAATTCCTCTCGGAGCAAATAACTTTGCAGGTTCATAATCAGGTTTACAAAAATAGCCTGCCATAGATAGGGAGTCATTCTAACTTTAAAGATACTTAAAATTAGCGCAAAAACAGCTACTCCTTCCAGTGTAGAGAAAAATAAAAAGCCGAGTGGCTCCAAAAGCATACGTGCATCTCCTTTACAATTCCAACAAACCTCATCGGTGTATTCAAAAACTTGGATGTACATCGAATATAAAGGGCTGGGAGCTACTTTTCAAGGGGTCTTTTCAATAATTTCGTAGATTTATTCAAGCACTTCAACCAAATGTTATCTGATGCTGCTTCAAGTTGCAACTAGGCAACACTTTCTTTGACCGAATCTTCCTGCTTGCGTACAGATTATATACGTGATATAAGCTTTTTCCCCAATCGGATGCCAGGCTGTTCTATCCATATGTAGGTAAACCAGGAAAGTCCAGCGGTGATTAGCAACGTCATGATGAACATAAGTGTGAGGCTGACCAAAGGAGCAAACGGTAATTTAATCTGTATGATTAGCCCCAGGACCAGCATATGCGTCAAATACATGCTATAGCTGAGGCGGCCGATCCATGACCACACCTGATTAAGCAGCCACATCGGCTGCCAGTGATACAAAGCATACGCTCCCAGCAGCAACCCGACACCTAAGAGATAATCCGCCATACCTCCAAAAAACGCAAACAGCACAGTACCAAGCAGCAAGCCGCCACTGAGCGCGTCTACACTTTTCCAATGACGCTCGTCTTTCCAAATGAAAAACAACAATATACCCAGTCCAAAGACAGGCAACTGATTCGGAAACCATAAATACAAATAGTGCCCCCATAAAGAGTGATCACTAATTAGTGGATATTGAGCAAACACCGTATTTAGCCCAAAGCTTGCCACAAGCACCATCATGACAAACCAAGTCGCATGGCGAACCGATCGAATCAACTTAAATAAGAGAGGGATAAACAGATAAAACATGCATTCCACCGCAATGGACCATTCCACACCGATAATGCCGTTGATCCAATACGGATTGAGACCGTTCAAAAACAGAACATGGGCTGCAATATTAGTGGCAGTAACCCCCTCCTGATCCCCAAGCCAAAATCGTGGACCCGTCCCATTCACAGCTAAATAGATTCCTAGCATCACGTAATACAAGGGTGCAATCCGAAAAAAACGACGCAACAGGTAGGCCGCCAATCCTTCTCTCTTGTCACTCGAACGCCTGCTTAGGGATAAAAACAGCGTAAAAGCGCTGGCCATATAAAATAAAGCGACTCCTTTGGCTCCTATGCTCAAGCCTTTTTGCAACCAACCGTTTAATCCGTCCACATGCTGACTGACATGCACAAGTAACACTCCCATAATCGCCAGCGCCCTTAGCGTATCTACAAATTGCAACTTATCTTGTTCCATCTTCCCCTTGTCTTCGGGCATCGTATCCCTCCATAACAAATTCAAATGATACATTTTGTATCTATAATACACAAAATGTATCACCCAAGTAAATATCCCCATTATGTAAAAAAACACCCTCTGACCGCACCAAGATGCGGTCAAAAAGTGTTGATTTTATCATGCTATAATCAGCTGTTCTCTATTTGTTTAAATGAAAAGGTACGGTCGTTACGATGACATCTTTGTAGTTAATCAAATAGGCTCTCATCAGCAAACTGGTCTGATTATGCAGTATATTTTCCCACCAGTGTTTAGTGATAAATTGTGGAATGAGAACTGTAATATGATCCTCGTCTGCTTTTTTCCACTCTACTGTATCAATGAACTTGCGAAGCGGATTAATAATACTGCGATAACGCGATCTCAGCACTACTAAACGTATACCCACATCCCACTCTTCCCACTTCTGTTCCATTTTTTGAATCGCTTCATCGTCCACACCTACATATACGGCAACCACATTGTCCGACAGAGTTTTGGCATAGCTGATGGTATTCATGACGACTCGTGTAATGCCTGCCACCGGAATAATAATCGTGTTGCCTTTGACCATAGGTTTGTCCTTTGTGATATCAATGCGCAGCTGTTCAGCCGTATTTTTGTAATGCTTATTAATCTTCATAAAGAAATATAATACCAAAGGCAGGAAGATAAAGACTACCCATACCTGGCTAAACTTAGTAAAGATAAAGATAAGCGTAATTGACAGCGTGGTTAGCATCCCGACCGTATTAATAGCCAATTTGACGACCCAGCCAGCTGGTTTGAGCCGAATCCACCGAATCATCATACCAAGCTGTGACAAGGTAAACGGAATAAATACCCCTACGGCATAAAGCGGGATGAGGTTTTCTGTGTTGCCACCAAAAACGATGACCAGCAATGCCGAGAAGATACTCAGAAACAGGATGCCGTTAGAATAGCCGAGTCGATCTCCACGAACCATGAACATATGCGGCATGTATTTGTCTTTCGCGAGCATAAAAGCGAGCAACGGAAAAGCTGAATAAGCTGTGTTGGCCGCCAAAAACAAGATAAGTGCCGTCACGCCTTGAATGATGTAATACATCACACCGCGCCCAAAAGTAGCATTAGCAATTTGCGAAATCACTGTTTCTTGCGGATTAGGACGAACACCGTACCAATAAGCCAGCAAACTAATTCCGATAAACATACAGCCGAGAATCAAGCCCATCATCATCAATGTAGTTGCCGCATTTTTGGCAGCAGGCTTGCGGAAGTTCGGAATGGCATTTGAGACAGCTTCTACACCGGTTAGCGCCGAACAGCCCGAGCTAAATGCTTTTAGTAAGAGAAACAGACTGACGTTAGATACCGTAGCTCCAAATTGCGGCGCCGCCGCATGGGCTCCTCCTGCCAGATAGTGAATGATACCACTAATAATCAGAACAAAAATGGCAACAACAAATAAGTAAATCGGTATAGCCAGCACCGAGGCAGATTCCGTCACCCCGCGCAAGTTCATAATAGTCAAAAAGATAATCATCACTAAAGCAATTGCGATTCGATGATCATGTAACGATGGGAACGCCGATGTAATGGCATCTGTACCTGCCGATGAGCTAACAGCTACCGTTAGAATATAATCGACCAGCAGAGAGCCGCCTGCAATCAGACTCGGACTCTTTCCTAAATTGTCCTGTGCAACAATGTAGGCTCCCCCACCACCAGGATAGGAAAAAATGGTCTGTCTATACGATAGGATCAGAATGATAAGCAAACCCAATACCGCAATGGATATAGGGATAGAATACCATAGGGCAGCAAAGCCCGCTGTAATTAAAACCAGCAGAATCTGCTCCGTTCCGTAAGCTACAGAGGACAATGCATCTGAGGACAGAATGGCCAGTGCCTTGAGCTTATTCAGTTTCTCATCTTCAAGGGCCGTCGATTTTCGCGGACGACCGATTAATAACCTTTTGACTTTACTTAGCATTTCGTTGACTCCTTCTTTGGATGAGGGTTTTGCAAAAGAAATATGAATCGGATATTTATTATGTCACCTGCACATCAGATTGATGAAACAAATGAACTATTATTTTATACTCCCTCATCCAGAAAAAAACAATAAGGAATGCTCCCTAAAAAGAGCATTCCCGAGTAAGAAAGAGTATTTCGATAAAATACCCTTATGTATACAGTATTTTGAACCTTTCCGGCGTAATTCCTTCCGCCCGGCGGAAAGTTGCCACAAAATGACTGACATCCCGGAAGCCTACGCGCTCAGAAATCTCCTTTACCGTTAATTGCGGATACTCTGTCATCATCTCCTTAGCCTTCCGCAACCGAATTACAATCAGATAAGCATACGAAGTCACACCGAACGCTTGCTTAAACAATGTATTTAAATGACGAGCGCTGACATTCATCATAACGGCCATATCCCTTAAACCCACATCTGGGCTGGCATAATTTTGCTCCATAAAGGTCAGTACAGGGGTTAAACGTTCCACATTGTGAGATAAGGAAGGCATCGAGCTATGTTGTCCATGTTTACGCAGCAGAGTCAGAAAACGGTACATATTGGCCGAAGCATCTAATCCAGACAAATCACGTTCACTAACCATGGAGTGTAGCATGTTTTCCCCAAAGCTGTGCAGCTCGCTATCCGGGTCCCAATGGTACCCTCGCGTATGCTTCAATTCGAGTGCAGTCAATACAGCCGCGGCGATGGGTCCGTCAAATGTAATGTATAACGTTCGCCATACCTTGGTCGCCCGTCTGTATGCATGGGCTTCACCAGGCAGTAGCAGAACCCCGGACTGCTCACCCAAACGGAAGGTTCCCCCTTTATATGTAAACATCCCCTCACCTGACACCGTCTGAATCCAGTGAAAGCAAGGATAGCCCTCTGGACGGGAAACATCCTCCTGTCTGCTATTAAATCCGATACTTTCAATAAAAAGGGGTAAAGAGTGCTCACGAGTAGTCAGGAAAAATCGCAAATGATGGGGAGTCAAAATCATAATAAGCACCTCCGGCGTATGCGGTATCTATTTCTCATGTAGATCCATATTGTTATATACATGTTCATTTTATTATATTTAAAAGCATTTATTTGTATTATAAGATAGGATTATTCTTATATACAGAGGTGATTGGCATGATAAGCAGCAAACTTCCTAAAGTATTTTACGGTGGGGATTACAATCCTGAGCAATGGGATGAGGCCACGCATCAGGAGGATTTACGGATGTTCAGACAGGCAGGAATTGATATCGCCACACTCAACGTTTTCTCATGGGCTAAAATTCAGTCTGACGAAATCACATATCATTTTGAGTGGCTGGATCAGTTGATTGATAATCTTTATGAAAGCGATATCTTCGTTTGTCTAGCTACTAGTACGGCAGCGCATCCTGCTTGGATGGCTACCCGTTATCCCGACATTCTTCGGGTCGATGCTGACGGGCGTAAGCGAAAATTCGGAGGACGACATAACTCTTGTCCGAACAGTCCAACCTATCGAAAATACGCAGAGCAGATGGCTGACCGACTTGCAGAGCGATACAAAGACCATCCCGCAATCCTCGTGTGGCACGTATCCAATGAGTATGGCGGGGATTGCTATTGTGACAATTGTGCCGCAGCGTTCCGGGTATGGCTCAAACAAAAATACGAATCACTAGAAGAGCTAAACCGGGTGTGGAATACTTCCTTCTGGGGTCACACCTTCTATGATTGGGATGAAATTGTACCTCCAAATAATCTGAGTGAGCATTGGGGAGAAAATCACTCCACATTTCAGGGCATATCCCTTGATTATGCGCGCTTCAATTCAGACAGTATGCTGGATTGCTACCTGCTGGAATATAACGCGATTAAAAAACATATTCCCGATGCCGTGGTAACAACCAATCTGATGGGCTTTTTTAAGCAACTGGATTATTTTAAGTGGGCTAAGCACATGGATATAGTATCTTGGGACAGCTATCCCGGGGCTAATACCCCGATAAGCTATACGGCGATGGCGCACGACCTGATGCGCGGCTTGAAGGATGGGCAGCCCTTTATGCTGATGGAGCAAACACCGAGCCAACAGAATTGGCAGGCGTATAATTCACTTAAACGACCTGGCGTTATGCGTTTATGGAGTTATCAGGCTGTAGCACATGGCGCGGATACGGTCATGTTTTTCCAGCTTCGCCGCTCGATCGGTGCTTGCGAGAAATTCCACGGGGCCGTAATTGAGCATGCCGGGCATGAGAACACACGTGTATTTCGCGAGGTGGCACAGCTTGGCAATGAGCTCGGCGCTTTAGGCAACACGCTGCTTGACGCGACTGTTCATGCCAAAGTAGCTATTTTGTTTGATTGGGACAATTGGTGGGCTTTGGAAAAGTCAAGCGGCCCTTCTGTCGCCTTGAAATACTTGGATCAGGTGCATAAGTATTATGCTACCCTCTTCCGGCGTAACGTACAGGTAGACCTGATTTCTGTGGACACAGATTTCCAAAAATATGATCTCATTATCGCGCCTGTACTCTACATGGTCAAGCCGAGTACTGCTGAGAAACTGGAACAATTCACAGAGCGTGGCGGCACCTTCTTAACGACCTTTTTCAGTGGCATTGTAAATGAAAACGATCTGGTTACAACCGGAGGATATCCTGGTAAACTGCGTAATTTACTCGGGATCTGGGTGGAGGAAATTGATGCGCTTCTGCCTGAATCACACAACCGCATTATATTGAAAGAAAAAGTGGGCGTATTAGAAGGTGAATATAAGTGTGGGTTGCTCTGCGACTTGCTGCATAGCGAAGGAGCCGAGGTTCTGGCGGAATACGGCGATGATTTCTATCAGGGCATGCCAGTACTGACACGCAATCGCTTTGGTCAAGGTGAAGCGTGGTATGTCGCTACTGACCCTGAGGAACCTTTCCTTGATGGTCTGCTGGGCTACATTTGTGAGCAAAAAGGGATTTCATCCCTGCTGCGTGCTCCTGCGGGCATAGAAGCCACTATGCGGTCCAAAGATGGAAAGTCGTATCTATTTGTTCTGAACCATAATGCCCAGACACAGCAATATCATCTGGATGACCAAAAAGGAAAAGAGCTGATCAGCGGAAAATTCCTGGAAGGAGATATTTGTATTGAAGGCTATGGCTTTCAAGTGCTGGAGCTATCCTAATCAATTCAATCTGACTTATACCACTCACTTTACTGCATAAAGGTAATTTAGTACCAAAGGAGTTAATCATGAAACGACTACTATGGATCGGCAGCTTGTCTTATTTTTTAATTGGTCTAGCACATGTGGTTGTAGGCTCCCTACTGCCTGTGTTGCTAGAGCATTACGGTAGAACCTATACGGATGGCGGAAGCCTGATTTTCGCTCAATTTTCCGGCTTTCTGGCTGGAGTCCTACTGTCACCGTGGCTTGCCCGGACGTTCGGCAAACGCCGAAGTCTGGTATTTGCTCTACTTCTGCTGTGTGCGGCAGAAGTGCTGTATTCACTTCTGCCGCCCTGGGGCTGGCTATATGCCGTCGGGGCAGTAGCCGGATTTGGCTTTGGGATGGTAGAAGCACTCATTGGTACTATTGTTATTGGAGGTATTACTCAAGGAACGGGCGCGGCTATGAGCCGTCTGGAAGTCTTTTTCGGGATCGGCGCCTTGGCTATGCCCGCTATCGCTAGCCAATTCATTGCTCTAGGTTGGTGGCGACTGGCATTTCCCATCATCTCCTTGTTTGCAGCCGTAGCCACTATAGCTTGGCTGCGCGGGTCCTTCGGCACACTGGACGCTCTATTGGACGAACAGGAACGCCGAGGTGACTACCATAAGCGTTCCACTAATTCACTGGAGTCACCTACCGTAAAGGCTTCTATTAGCAGCCCTATAGGCAATTGGAAGCTACTTGCATTATTTATCGTTTTTTTCTTTATCTACGTAGGAACTGAGATGAGCCTGGCCAATTTCCTGCCCTCCATGTTTATCGAGCGACTCGGTCTCACACAAGCCGAAGCAGCACTCAGTGTCACCTGCTTTTGGTTGGCAATGGCCTTCGGACGGTTATTTACAGGCTACATTGCCGATCGATACGGCTACGGTGTCTTTGTCGCTCTGAGCTCACTGGCAGCGACCCTGCTGCTGTGTGTGTTCCCGTTGATCCAAGGCACTGCTGGTGCCTTTGTCCTTATCGTACTGCTGGGACTCGGCATGTCCGGCATCTTTTCCATCGCTCTTGTTTTTGCCAGCAAAATGATGCCAGGTACAGAAGAATCGACCACCAGCCTGCTTATCGGTGCAGGCGGAGTCGGAGGGGCCCTGCTGCCCTTATGGCTTGGAAACAGTATGGATCATGGAGGAGCAGTAGCTTCAGCTTGGTTACTGGCGGGATTTGCTTGTATCCTGTGCCTGCTTGGCGGTATCCTGTACGCCTTATATGTACGCAAAAAGCGGCTTCAAACCGCTTCATCATGATATTAACCTACTACTGGCACTCCAAGTGTATCCTTAGATGACAACCAAGGATACATTTGGAGGTGCTTTTTACATACTAGACGAATGTACCTTGTACAGAAGCCTGTTTTTAGTCAAAATAGATTGTTTCCTATGAAACACAGGACAGATATCCATGCCTCCTCTAGATGAATGGAGTACTATACAACAAACCATATGGAGGTGTTTGTATTGGGTCGTCCTGAATTGAACCGAAAAAAAGGCCGTAAAAAAGACGTTTTTGTCCGTGCCTGGTTTGATAAGCTAGAAAAAAAGTTTGAGGAAATGCCCCCCAAAAAAAGAGGCCGCTCAAAACGGAAATCGTTTGGTAAAGACATCATTGTCAAAAAGCAAGTTGTACATGTGAATATTAATCATGATGCTGAAGGGGATTCCAGAACCACAGGTGATTTAGCGCAGTTCGGTTACATTTATAATGTGAGGCCCCAACTCGTTTCGATTGAAGGGGAGGTCATTTTCGATACGAACGGCATACTTACACCTGGGATTGCTCACCTTCCAGGGACTACACAAATTGCTGTAGCCGATGCAGGGAAGTATGAAGTCCACTTTTCGGTGTCGGGTATAGAACCTAACCAATTCGCCATCTTTATTAATGGCGTACTGGCTGAGGGAACCGTGTACGGCTCAGGAGCCGGGACACAGCAGAACACCGGGCAAGCCGTCCTTGCTTTGGCATGCGGTGATGTCCTTACTCTGCGTAACCATAGCTCTACTGCTGCTGTTACCCTGCAAACACAGGCCGGAGGAACTCAAGCCAGCGTAAATGCCTCTGTCCTCATTAGAAAATTGGGATAGGCTTAGACTCATGCAAAGCCCCAATATACTAAAAAGGGTTTATCCATCACACGAGGATAAACCCTGAATACTTTTTAAAAGGCGATAATGATCCCTTTGTCATTGGCATACATTGAACTAATTCCCCTGGTGGGCACAATATGAATATCTTTAAATTGATAGCGGTTCTTCAAGGTATTCATTAACTTTTGTGCCAGTCCGGGATTATTGCAATGAGTAATAACGATGCTTTCTCCTTCGGTACTCCGACCACTTTTTTCAATGGTATCTGCCAACTTTTCAATGATTTGATTCTGACCACGGGCTTGAGTAAATAATGCGATGTTTCCGTCACCGTCTGAACCTAAAATAGGCCTGATATGCAAAAATGAAAGTATCTTTCCAGTAATTTTATTCATTCGTCCGTTCTTGACCAAATTATCCAAATTCTCTAACACAAAATAGGTTTTCATTTTGCTGATAAAGCTCTCCAAAGAAGAGATAATCTCGCTTTTATGATATCCTTCGTCAATCAGCTTGCGTAATTTTAGAGCTAACAAGAGTTGTCCAGCCGATGCGCTTTTCGAATCGAATACATGAACATCTGCCCCTTCTTCTTCCGCCATATCCTTTGCGACCAATGCACTGGAATACGAGCTGGACAGGTTGCTGGATAATGTAATGGCAAAAGAAGTATGCGCGCCTTGAAAGGCTTCCTTATATAGCATAGGTGACGGTGAAGCGGAACCAATCTTGGTTGTACAGGCTTTCATTTCTTCCATAAACTGAGGCAAGTCCAATGTATCATCATCTATGAAGCATTTTTCACCCAATGTCATGTTTAATGGAATCGTAGTTACTTGCATCTTTTCTTTAAGCTCTGTCGTTAAGTCGCAGCAACTATCTGCTATGATTTTATATCTCACCCAGTACACCCTCACATTATGTTATTTTTCACTAGAATCCGCATTCATCATATTCAAAGAAAGCTCAATTAACCACATCAGGCATTTCTATTTCTATTGCCACATCGCCTTTTTCCTTATTACCGTAAGCGCTGCCGTAATTCTTGTTCTGGATACATGCAGATGATCTCGGAGTAAGGGGAAATTAATTCCATTATCTCGACGTTAAACTAAATATGGATACTATGTACTATAAAGAATTGCCAACAATAATAACAATGAAATATTTGTGAATTATTATCCTTCCCCCTTCACCTATAGACATCTCTCAGGCCGAGAACAAAAAATTCTTTAATCTCATTCATTGACTCGTTACAATAAATAGTATATTCCAGTATTTGCGATAAAATAAACCATGCTAATCTCTGTGATAGTGAAGGAGTCTTCAAACTATGCTTAAGCTAATCCCCAAAAAAAGCTTCATTATATGTATTGTTATCCTGATCGCTTTAATGGCATATTTCACAAAAAATCTAAGGACGGAGATGTCGGTAAAATCAACGGATCTATCGGAATTGTCAATAAACAATATTCCACTAAGCAAGAATATTGCGGAGATTGATTTGACTGCTTATAAAAAGAACCCCGATTTTAACGATAAACACACAAAAGATGCCGATCACAGGTATTTTGAAAATTTCTTGATTGTCTATAGTTCTAGTGGAGAGATTATGAAACTGCAAACCTTGTCCGAGAGCGAATTTTCCAGCATCAGTGGCCACAAACTTCAGAAACTTGAGGATGTGAAAAATAAATTGGGCAACCATTTCGTGAATCAAAGCTACGACTCTGCCCAAAGCCTAAACGCCATAGTATATTATGACAAAATAAATCGTACGAAGGCTAGTTTTGTATATCCCCATAATAACAAGCAGGATCAGATCGTTGTCTGGACTATATTGGAAAAGTATTAGCATTTGTAAGATAAGGCCAACCCGTAAATGCTGGTTGACCTTATCGTTTAAAGAATGTCCTACGCTTTTGAACGAATATGAACTAACTTTACAGCACCGTTTTAACCGTGTCTTGTACTTGTTTCAACAATCCTTTGTAACCATCTTCATCAAGGTAGCCGATACTTCCAAGCAGCAAGTGACCGACCGATTCAATTCCAACAAAATCAAAAATACCCGTATCTGATGTGAGCTTCAATCCTGCGGTCATACCAATTTCATCGTAGATCGCGTTGGGCGTACCATGTGTATTCACGATAAACCCTTTTTTACCTGTAAGCAGCTTATTAATCCCTTCTGCACCAGCCGTATATGCAAAGCCGTAGGCAAATACACGATCAATATAACCTTTCAGGATCGCAGGAAGACCTGTCCACCAAATGGGTGAAATAAACGTAATCGTATCAGACTGCGAGATATATTCCTGCTCTACTTTGATATCAGCCGGCGTTTGTCCAGCTCTCATCGCAGCCGTATCCTCAGGTTTTAATACCGGTTGAAAATCAAGAGCGTACAGATCGCGTACAACGACTTCGTCACCTTTTTCCTTCAAGGTCGTTACAACCGTTTCCAGTATCGCGTGGTTAAAGCTTTCAGCGTTAGAGTGAGCATAGATGATAAGATGTTTCATTTTCATGACCTCCAGATATTTTATTGTTATTTTGGCATTTGTATAGATATCTATACATTTACTCAAAAAAAATTTTAAAACCTGTTTTTTATATGCTCCAACAGATATTCCAGTTGTTTTTTTTCCTCGTCTTTGAGACCACCATAAATAGTTTCTTTTAATTTATTAGAGATCGCCTCAAATATAGGCTCCAGCTCTTTCCCCTTTTCGGTAAGATAGATCAGAGTAACTCGGCTATCCTCCCTTTCTTTTTTCCTTTCCACATACCCCAATTTTACTAGCTTGTCGATTAAAACAGTGACTGTGGGCTGTTGACGAGCAATTTTTTGCGTCAATTCCTTAATCGAAAGTCCATCCGTTTGATACAGGAACATCAGTATTCCACCATGGGTAGGTACGATTCCTTCAACTCCATAGGATTCGAGCTCAGATACAATTAATTTATTGATCGAGTCCCTAATGGTTCCTACAAGTGCAGCTGCATTATTTTTTAACATACAAGTATTATTACATAGACATCTATATATATCAAGTACTTAGTCAGTCTGATCTAATTTTAACGTATGAAATGCTTCAAAGAACTAGATCTAAGTCTGTTATAATAAGATTTTAAAAATAGTTAGGAGGTTGTTAAATGGAGCAGCTTTTAAAGAAAATCCAATACTTGAGCACCCACGAAAAGAAGACATTAGAGCAGATGGTTCTTAAACTATCCGAAGAAGTAGGAGAAACCTCTCAAGCCATGCTGTCTTATATGAATGCAAACGGAAGCGAATATAAGCAATTGAATATTTCCGATGTCAAAGAGGAATGTGCAGACGTGATTCTGGTTGCCCTTTCTTTATTTTATAAGCTAAGCAACAACGAGGGGGAGCTTCAGGAGTTCTTAAGTAAAAAAGTGGACAAATGGGAATCTGTAATGACTTAGGCCAAAAGGGCCGTTCCCGGTATTCTTGATCAGTTCCTGGGACAGCCCTCAAAGTATATAACAAAAATAACAAAAAATAATAACAGTATTATTTATAGAATTTTCTTAAACATTTCGATAACTTGTTCTTTGCTAGGTATGAACGGATTGCCCGGAGCGCAAGCATCCTTCATGGAGTTTTCGGCAAGCAAGTCTAAATCCACCTCATTTACACCTAGTTCAGAAAGTTTGGCAGGAATCCCTACTTCCTTCGACAGGTCTTTGATTCTTTGAATTACATAGTCTGCGCATTCTTTATCCGTTTTTCCCTTATCTTCAAAACCGATCACCTTAGCAATGGCACGAAACTTCTCTGGTACATGCTTGGCATTCTCCTCCTCCACAATCGGCAGCAGCATGGCATTGCAAACCCCATGAGACAAATCGTATACGCCGCCTAGCTGATGGGCCATAGCATGGACGTAACCCAAGCCGGCATTATTAAATGCAAGTCCTCCCAAGAAAATAGCGAAAACCATTTGTTCACGTGCTTCTATATCATGACCATTGCTCACCGTGCGGGCCAAATTGTTAAAAATAAGTTCTACTGCTGCCAACGCGGTCGCATTTGTAACAGGGTAGGAACCCGGAGTAACCAAAGCTTCAATGGCATGGGTCAAAGCATCTAGTCCGGTAGCTGCCGTTAATGCGGCGGGTTTGTCTACCATCAGTTCAGGATCGTTGACTGAAATCGTAGCTACGCTATTCTTGTCAACCATAACCATTTTGACTTTGCGCTCTTCGTCCGTAATGACATAATTGATTGTAATTTCTGCGGATGTTCCTGCCGTTGTATTAATAGCGACAATTGGCAGCGATTTATGCTTGGATTGATGAACGCCCTCATACTCAGTTATATGTCCCCCGTTGGTAGCAATAATGCCGATTCCCTTGGCCGTATCCTGTGGGGATCCTCCGCCAATGGAAATTAAGAAGTCACAGCCGTTTTCTTGTAGAAATTGGACACCATCATGTACATTTTTACAGGTCGGGTTGGGCTTGACCTCATCATATACCGCATAGTCCAAGCCTATATCATCCAGCAAGGATGTGACCTTGCCGGCAATTCCACTCTTCATCAGAAACTTATCCGTCACGACCAGTGCTTTGTGTAAATGTAGTTCTTTTATATAGGGTCCAACTTCATGCAAACAGCCTTTTCCCATCAGATTGATAGATGGTACAAAAAATACATGTGCGCTCATAAAAATCTGCCTCCCAAGGATTCACTTTTGATCCCTCGCTAAATACAGAACTACTCTAAAGTGAAACATTTCACAATTGCAATTCTATCTTTATTTGATTTTGATGTCAATATAAAAACACAGATATTTATTTGTTTTATTTTTGTTTGTTTTGTTTTTTGAATCAGTCCAATAATTGGTACACAACTAATCGGAGACAGTATCGTACAACTTAGAGGAACACATTAACAACGAGGTGATGACAGCATGAGAATCAACAAGAAAGTATGGCTGGCTCTGCTGGCAGTACCACTGCTTCAAGCAACCCCATCTTACGCCAAGCCGGCACCGCTAACTCCAGTAACAACCGTTTATGTGGATGACCGCCCGCTTGAGCTTACTGCTCAACCGCTACTGCTAGACGGGACAACGCTCGTTCCCATGCGGCAGTTGTTTGAAGCGCAAGGAGCTGTGCTTTCCTGGAATGGATCCAGCAAAACCGTAACAGCAACCAAAAACGACACGACGCTGACCTATCGCATTGGAGAAGTCACCTCCACCCTCAACGGCAAAACGCTATCCCTGAACGTTCCCGGACAGATTGTTGAGGGCAACACAATGATTCCACTGCGTTTTGTGAGTGAAGCACTTGGGAGCACAGTGAAGTGGGACGGCCTAACCCGTACGATTCGGATTGCCTCCACTGATGATTTTTTCACAACGGTTCTTTATGGAGTCAACCTGCGTAGCAAACCGGATTCATCAGAAACTTCCCCTTCCCTGCGGCTTATTCCAACCGGTGAAAAGGTTCATGTCATCCGCGAGGTCAATGCCCTCTGGCTGGAAGTACGCACTAAAAACAACCTGACCGGGTACATATCGGCAAAACCAAAATACAGTGACTATACCAGCACTTCCCTAGCAGAACGGCAGGGAGATGAACTGATCGCCTACGGGCAGAAATACCTTGGCACCCCTTATGAATTCGGCGCTGCAACCGGACAAACATCGACCTTTGATTGTTCCTCTTTTGTCGGGGAAGTGTTCCGGCATACGCTCTCTGTCGACCTCCCCCGTGTCTCTTACGATCAGGCCAAAGAAGGCCAAGAGATCGGGCTGAACGAGCTGCGCAAAGGTGACCTGCTGTTCTTCAGTGCGCGGGGGCTGGAGATCGGCCATGTGGCGATCTATGCAGGGAACAACAAATTGCTGCATACTTTCTCCAAAGAACGCGGCGTTCATTTTGACACGTTTGACGGTAAATGGAAGAAACGTTTCGTAACAGCTCGCAGGGTGTTTTAGGACAAGCAGATACCCCATAACCGTAGGCTGCTCCATTACCACATTCATTATCTTCTGATTGCTTTTGCCGGACGCCTCCCTTGCGGTTTGCGTTCAGGCGGCAAAAGGATTCATTCGTTCCCATTGTTCAACACGTAATTGGATACTCTTCTTTAACGTTTTCTTTCAAAATCTTGAATCTTTCCCATCAGATCTGCTTAAGGAAGTATACATACCTACACGTCATTGCCTCAAGTTACTAGGCACACAGCATGGGGACCCAATACAGAAGAAGATACAAAGGCGTATATAGAACAAGTTCTAGTCTCACAGCTGGAAAAGCCACGACAAGACTACGAACTAGCCGTATGTCTGAAAGAAACTGGAATTCTGATCGGCGGTGTTGGTATTCATGTCAAAGATACTAATGCAGAAATGGGTTATATTTTAAACCCAGATTATCAAGGTAAGGGTTATGCAACAGAAGCGGCACGAGCCCTGCTAGGATTTGGATTTAGCACACTTGATGTCCATCGTATTTATGCAACATGTCGTCCAGAAAATAAAGCTTCTGAGAAGGTTATGCAACAGATCGGAATGCAACGTGAAGGTATAATGCGAGAACATTGGTACTACAAAGGCGAGTTTCATGATTCATATTTGTACTCTATTCTTGCTGAGGAATATTACAGGACATAATTTTTATTTTAGGAGGGAACAACATGGAAGTTTTTGCAGAATATTTAGCGCATATTGATAACCCACAACATCGGGCCCGAACGGAAGAGGTTTTGGCTTGGGTAACCAAGAATTTTCCAAATTTATTGCCAAAAATTGCGTGGAATCAGCCTATGTTTATGGATCACGGCACATTTATTATTGGCTTTAGCGTAGCCAAACATCATTTAGCCGTTGCCCCTGAAAAGGCAGGGATTAATCATTTTTCTGAGTTAATTGTGCAGGCTGGCTATAATCACACCAAGCAGTTGGTACGTATCCAGTGGGATAGTCCAGTTGATTTCTCATTACTTGAGAAAATAATCGAGTTTAATATTTTGGATAAGGCCGACTGTTCAACCTTTTGGCGGGAATGCTGAGACATCTCATGCTCCTCTTTTTCCCCATCGATATATCAAAAGCATGTACAAGTCCCCCACCAATTCTGAAAGCTATCATCCTTCGAAATCTCATGATGCTAATGCCCCTTAAAGTAACCTATGCTATAATGTGGAAAGTATGGATAGTTACATGTACAGGAGGATTGGAGCAGAATGATTGGGAAATTTTTGATTTTCTCTCTACTATGGAGTTTGCTCGGTAATCCGTTTTTGGCAATGCTCGTACTCCTAATTGTGATCTATATATTGGATCGCAGCTTTGTCGGTGTATTGCCCAGCATCAGCAAACCTTGGAAAAGAAGACGCAATGCAGCACGATTGCGTCAACAGATTGTGTTAAACACCAACGATGTGGCTGCCAAGTTTGATTTGGCACGGATTTGGATCGAAAGCAAGAAATACTCGCAGGCTTTGGAGCTACTATTGGAAATTCAATCCCGATATGAAGATTCAGCAGATTATTGGAACGCGCGGGGTACGGCTGAGGTACACACAACCCACCTGGAGGATGGAGAACAGCATTTACTCAAGGCACTGGACATTAACCCGCGGGTGCAATACGGTGAACCCTATTTGCATTTAGCCGCAGCTTTCAAGGAACGGGACGTAAATAAGTCACTACACTATCTACAGCATTTTCAGGAGATTCAGTCTTCTTCCAGCGAGGGCTATTATCTGACAGGCCTGATGTACCGTATGCTGGGACGCAAGGATGAAGCCATCACTGCATTTAACCAGTCTATTGCTGTCTATCGTTCTCTGCCCAAATACCGCAAACGAAGTGAGCGCAAGTGGGCTGCACGCAGTCTATTCCGTAAAATAATCAGCTAAATCACACGCTGAAACGCAAAAAAGAGGTTCAAGATGAACAGTTAATCTGCCATGATGAACCTCTTTCTTTATTATACTTTTTCCGATCCAAAGCATCCTCTCACGGTCATCGTAACGGCGCATAACCAAGTCGATTCAGCTCTTCCGCAATCACGCGATAACCACGGCTGTTCGGATGTATCCGGTCCAGCGAAAGCAGTGCCCGTTCATTGCCTTCGAATATGGGATAAATGTTCGCTACCCGATAATTCGGCCCGCCCAATGTATAGAGAAACGAGTTGTATTGGCGCACATATACTCCCGCCTCCCTTACTCCTGGAAAAGGATTATATAACCCCACCATTCGGATGATAAATGGCTCACGCTGACCGGACTTTATTTGATACAGGGCATGTACAATTTGGCGTACATGTTCTTTGGTATGATTCAGCGCTTGCGAAATGGAAGAACCCGACGCGCCTGGGCTTCCAGCAAGTGTACTGATATATGGACGCAGATCATTCCCGCCGATCGTCACCGTTATGAGTTCAGCCCGGCTGATTGCCGACCGAAAAAGCGGATTGTTGCGGACCATGGACAGCAGCTCCTGCGATGTCAATCCGTTGATTCCCAGATTCTCGTAACTGACTGGCGTACGGAGATGTCTTTCCGCCATTCGCCGATAGACAGGTACAAAGCCGCCACTCAGCAACGTCCCTGCACCTGTCGTTAAAGAATCTCCAATCGCTGTGTAGTGATACGCCAATGAAACCCACCTCCCTCCGACATAACATATATTATGTAGAAAAAAGGAAGTGGGACACGGAGATTCGCTTATTCTTCGTCTATTTCATATATACAATGGAATTGCCCACCATCTGGCAAATCCTCCGATCCATATACGGCAAAACCCACGTTGCGGAAGAAATCTGCCCCCTCCGCATCTGTGTCCACCGTAAGTCGCTTCGGGCTACGCTCCTTAATAAGCGTAAGCAACATCCCTCTGCCGTAGCCTCTATGACGATTTTCAGGTAATACAGCCAGATGATGGAGCACGATCGTTCCATCCTCCCGCTCCTCAAAACCGACAACACCTACAATAAGTCCTTCATCTTCCACACCGAACAACTTCCATTCATCCGAGGCTTGATAAGCACGCAAAGCCGCCTCTCCGCGTTCAGGATGATCAAGCACAGCGTAGGTAAGGAGCTCCAGCACCTCCTCACGATCTGAATCTGGTTTTATATTTTTAAACATCGTTAGTCGTCTCTCCTTATAATCTGAAATGAGGTTATACTTTAGTTTTCCACAATAAGCAACGGCCAATTATCTAGCCACTGTTTTTCAAATACACGCTGACGAAAAGCCGTAGTGTGACGGAACAGGGGGCTTTGGCGTACCCGCATATCCAGCAGATCTTCCAACCCATACGGACAAATAACCTCCATTTGATCCTTGGCATTCAATCGAATGGCTACAGCTGTTGCCGTCTCTGGCCAGCGGCTCATCGCATCCTCTATCGAGGAATACGGAGCCTCCCCGTTGCGAATATGCATCCGAGCTTGATTTTTGACAGACCAGTTGCGTCCTGCCTGTTTACGATTCAAGGACTGCTCCAGAAACCCATCTCGTTCCTCTAGCGTATTTTTAGGGTCAAAATAAATAACATCGATATCGTTTAGAGGTGTAGCCGTTGTATAGCCATGAAGCTTGTCCCAAACCCGGTTTCGTACATAGCCCGCGGCTATACAGCCTTGCGGAAGCTTCAGCTCTCGCACATAGCGCAAGTCTTCCAAAACCTGTGGATCATTCATATATTGTATAATTCGTAGCACATCTTCTTCCGACTTCATCCTGTACTCAGCTCCCTTTTTTATGATGATAGTTGCTGCACAGACTCTCCACCTTGAGCCGCGAACCGGGCTGTACGCTGCGCCAAACGGCGGCGTGCGACCAGCAGGAACGGAATACCGATCACAACCGATAGTGCAACCGGAACAAACACGGCAAGCGGTGCTGTTTGACCATAGATATCCAGCAACCAGCCACCAAATAAAGGAGCCAGTACACTACCCAAATTATTAAAGCCGATCGTACCGAAGTAGGTCCCTTTATATTGGACATCAGCAATTTGATCAATCAGTACGTCCAGCATCGTGAACAATAATACTTCGCCTACTGTAAACAACACCATATCCAGTATAAACATCCAGCCTGAGTTTAGCATACCGCACAGCAGCAAGCTAACTGCAATACATATATTCCCTGCTATTAAGGAATTCACTGGAGAAAAGCGGCTTGCCAGTCGTACCAGTGGATACTGAAAAGCCAATACGCAAAACGCGTTGACCGTTAGCATGTATGTAAACCACCGGGTACCTTCCTCGAAGGACAACGATAAAAATTGAGGCATTGTCGAATTGGAATGAGCATAGCCCATTACGCAGAATACGGTTCCCAACAAAATCGGCATAAATACGGGATCTCTGCTGGCTGTTCGGAACGCCTCACCCATCCGCAGCGGAGCCTCGCCTGCGGTTGTGCCTACATGCAGATCTGCTGCATACCGAGTAAATTGGATCAACAGCAGCACCCCGTACAGAGCATACACACCAGCGGCTACCATAAACGGCGTACCTGTAGATGCCGATCCCAACATCAAACCAAGCAGCGGTCCTGCCACCACACCAACATTAATCGCCGCATATCTCATGTTATAGACGAGCAATCTTTTCTCCTTGGGGGTTACATCTGATAATAGCGCCCGCGAAGTTGGCTCGAACAAGGATCTGCATAGTCCGTTCAGAGCATTAATGACAAAAAAAGCCCAAGCCGCTTCTGCCAACGCAAAAGCGACGAATACAAGCGCCCAACTCGCGATGGATACCAGCATCACCTTACGCCGTCCGATCCGATCTGAAATATATCCACCGTAAAAGCTGGCAAAAATGCCGACCAGCGAGCTGACCGATACGATCACCCCCGTATGAAAGGGGGAAACCCCTAGACGGGTGGTCAGATAAATAGACAAAAATGGGATGCTCATCGAGGTCGCCATCCGACCAAAAATCGTACCTGCTATAATCGTCCAGGCCAGCGGGTGAATGGAACGCAGCTGTTCTTTCATATATATATCTTAGGTCCTCCTTCTAGGTACAAGTCTAACAAGGGGGAATCAGTCTAGACTGGTGAATATAACGTTCCAGCTCTAAGCACGTTGCCTGATAGACAGACTGGAGCGCAGACAACTTCACTTGCGTATTCTCAAGTCGGTTCTCCCGTGCAAGCTGTTCAATATCAGACAGCAACTTGGACAAACGCCCGACCCCTAGACTCACGCTGCCTGATTTCAACTCATGAGCAGCCTCTACTACTTTTGTGGCTTCGCCCGCAGCAACCAATTCTTTTAACTTGTTGATTTTGGCAGGTGTATCACTAGTATACATTTCAACCAATGACTCGAGTAATCCCGTGCTACCATCCTCATCCAGCAACATAATTTCCCGAATAACATCCTCATCCAAAATAGGCTCGGATTCCGGAACGGGTAGCCATTTGACGAGCTTTTCTGAGAGATTTTCAATCGTCACCGGTTTCGTCAAGTAATCGTTCACTCCAACCTCCCGCCCACGAGCCTGGTCTTCCTCGGACACATTTCCGGTCAAAGAAATGATCGTTACGGGCGGCTGTTGGTTTTCTACTTCCCACTGGCGGATCGCTTTCGTCGCATCGTGACCATTTAGCAGAGGCATATGGTGATCCATTAGAATGCAGGCGTAGGATCGTTCGGAGGCCGCTCTTACTGCGGCTTGCCCATCCTCGGCAAAGTCAATATGCTGGAATCCCAGGTGGTTAAGCTGTAATTGTACCACTTGACGATTCATCCGATTATCCTCAGCCACCAAAATAACTTGAGAATGAATATGCTCACGAAGCAATTCGCTACGTGCCGTCAATTCACCATTTTCATGTTTCTCTATTTTATCTGCCTGTCCTGATGCCTTCCTGAAGGGAATTTCAAACCAGAATGTGGAGCCTTGGCCTTCTTCGCTGACGACCCCAATCTCTCCCTGCATAAGTTTCACAAACGAGCTGCATATCCATAGTCCCAGTCCCGTTCCTCCATATTGAGAGGCGCCGCCCTCACCGGCTTGCACATAAGGCTGAAACAGCTTGTCCTGATCCTCCGGTGAAATCCCGATGCCCGAATCCTGTACTTCAAAACGAACACGTTGGGAATCTTTTGTTTCCTCAACCAATTTTGTCCGAACAACAAGGTTCCCTTCGCTTGTAAATTTATTCGCATTGTTCAACAGATTAAGCAAGATCTGCATGATCCTTGCCGAATCTCCTTCGAGATGCTCTGCCACGCCAGGATCAGTCTCTATACTCAACTGATTGCCCATCTGATAAATTTGTGGCTCCAACAACTGGGCAACATGGCTCATAATCGCTTGAACTCTGACATTTCCGATCTCCAATTCCATCTGTCCTGCTTCTACTTTGGATATATCGAGCAGATTATTAATCATGTTTAGCAGCAGAGAGGCCGACTCACGTATCACACCGATGGCCTGCCGCTGATCTGGAGACAGTTTGGATGAAGCTAACATTTCGATCATCCCCAGAATTCCGTTCATTGGCGTTCTAAATTCATGACTAACCACGGCGAGAAAAGTGCTCTTCAGGTCATTAGCCCGTATCGCTTCTTCCTTTGTCCGCTTTAATTCCGCATTGCTTTTGGCAAGCTGACGCTGCAGATTGACCAGCTCGTTGTTCATTGCTGAAAATTCATTCAGCAGCTTTTCTTCCTCAGCTTTGCTTTTCAGAACCTCATCCGTTAATTGTTCGACCGTTCTCCGCAGGACAGCCATTTCTGCTGTCGGTTCCTTCATATTAAAAGGCCCCCTTTACAAAATGACTTACGGGTTGCCAACACTAACATTATCTCTTGAGCGAAAGTATGTCCTCTGCTACCTCCAGCGCTTCCTCCGCACCTGGTGCATATCCATCCGCCCCAACTTCCTGCCATAAGTGTGAATCAAGATTAAAGGGCAAGCCACCGACCATAATTTTCACATGACTAGTAGTTGTATTTTGACGGATAACAGTAATCAACTTTTTCACCAGATGGACATGGTAAGCCATGGTAGCTGAGATAGCTACCACATCTGCGTTGTAACTCACAATGGCCTGAAGCAGGCTCCGATCAGGTACATTAGCACCTAAATAGTACGTATCCCAACCATCCATCTCGAATATATCAGCCAGCATACGCAGACCTATTTCATGCTGCTCGCTGCCTACACATGCTGCTACAAGGCTGCGTCCCTTATTTCCAGTACCTATCCATCTGGGATACAGGCTGGAAATAATAAACTGAGTCGCAGCAGTACAAAAATGTTCTTGGCCAACCGTAATTTTGCCTTCATGCCACAGACGACCTATTTCATATTGCGAAATTTGAAAAATATATTTATAAGTATGTTGAATAGACGTACCTTCATCAAGCAAATGAACGATCCAATCCAAAGCCTGTCTGCGATTACCTAAAAGTAAATATTCCAAATATTGAGCCACATCTGCAGCATAGGGATTATCATCTGTAATAAAAGAGGCGTACTCCTCCTTCTTCCCAATTTGCTGTATCCCCAATTCCAGATGCATCAGTACCGTCGTTTTATCCGTGTGATGAAAGTGCTCTACCAACGTCTCCCGAATTAATTGAAAATTGATAATCAAATCTTCTTGGGTTATGCCGAAACCTTCTAGAAGTCTCTTTAACCAGGAAACATAATACGTAAATAAAATAGGACTGTTCACGATTACACTTTCTGCTAAATAGTTCAAACTATATATGGAGTCCTGTTTTGTCTTTATTTTACCGTTGTCCCCAAAGCGCTCCAAAAGATCTGGCTGTAATTCGTATTGTTTATGGGTAACTAGTTCAGCCAAGCCTCCTGCTTGCATTAATAGCGACTCACCTGCGGTATATTGCTGTATACTCATGTACAGCTCCTTCCCCGACAAGGTATTTGTATATGAAACAGGTTCTAGGGATGACCTCAGATCGAGACTATTAGACAATTATACCTGATTTGCGTACCTACTGCTCCAAAATTAGACAAAAAAATAAAATACCGAAAAGTCGGTATTTTATCTCAAAGCTGAATTAACCAGAATATGCAACACTTATGATCCGTTACTCTTCTGTCCCTCAGCTGTTAGTCCAAGCTTTTTTAGCAGATGAATAGCCTGCTCCTTCTCTTCCACGGATAAGCCATCCACAGTCTCCATAATAACTCGATGATGCTGTGGAAATATTTGCTCAAAAAAATGACGTCCATCGTCAGTCAATTCTGCATAAATTACACGCCGATCATCTTGTGACGCACGGCGAAAAAGCAGGTTTTTTTTCTGAAGTTTATCCACCACATACGTAATATTCCCACTGGAGATCAGTACCTTTTCTCCAATTTTCTGCAAAGGCTGCGGTCCGCGATAATACAGCAGGTCAAGCACACCAAATTCAGTTGTATTTAATCCATGACTATGAATGTCCCGATTCGTGCGAGATGTGACCGAATTATAGGCACGTGCCAGAACAACGAACAAATTAAGCGCTAAGTCCTGATCATCTGGTTTTACAGACATATTAACAGCCTCCGTTACTCATATCTTTATTCAAAGATATCTTAATTGCGTACTTTTGTCAAGTTTAAGCGCTTCCCTTCCTGCTCTTACGCTCTGTTATTGTAGAATTACCATCTATTATGCGAAAATTGCCGTTCATTATGTAAAAAAAGCCTGCCCTCGACTAGTCATTAAACACTGATATCGAGAGCAGGGCGATTATGATTCAGTTCTTAATTTCTTACGTAAAAATACATAGGCAACACGTCCGCATAATACTCCCAGCACATTCAGTATGATGTCATCCACATCCATCGTACCTGCGCCCAGCAGCATTTGGTTTACTTCGAGAATGACCAATGCGGCCACCACCACTAACAGCAGCCTGCCTACCTTGCGCATAGACACCCAAATGATCGGCAAAAGAACACCGAAGGGAATGAACACACCAATATTCCCAAGCAAATTAACACCCCATACCCGAAAAGGGGACGAATACATTGCCCGCCAGTATCGCCCGATCGTATCCAATGGAACCATATTATATGAATACGGAGGTCCTGGCCGTAATGTACGACCAAAACCGAGAAACATCCAATATAATAGAAGCCCTGTATATAATATCAATAACACGAATGCCACATTATAAAACAGACGGTTACCAGACATTATTTATTCCGTACGTCAATTTGTCCATTAGCTCGTGCGATAATGACTTGGTCCGCCATGTTAATGAACAGTCCATTATCGACTACACCCGGAATTTGATTCAAGCGAATTTCCAGCTCCTGCGGGTTCTCGATCGTACCATAGCGACAATCGGCAATATAATTACCGTTATCCGTAAGGAAGCGCTCGCCGTCTTTCATACGCCATTCCGCTTTACAACCCGTCTGCCGCAGAGCCTCCAACGTCCATTCACTGGCAAAAGGTACCACCTCGACCGGCAAAGGGAATGCGCCCAGTACCTTCACATCCTTGGACTCATCCACAATTATGATTAATCGGTCGCTATTGCTTTCCACAATTTTCTCTCTCAGCAGAGCACCGCCTCCACCTTTCACCAATACCAGTTGCTCATTCACCTCATCTGCACCATCAATGGTAACGTCAAGCCTTCCAATTTGATCAAACGGAATGATGGGAATACCCAGCCCCCTAGCCTGATCCTCCGAGGCTTGGGATGTAGCTACAGCCTGTATATGTAAACCTTGTGCCACACGCTCTCCGATTTTTTGAATAGCCCAATAGGCTGTCGAGCCTGTACCAAGTCCTACTTTCATGCCATCCTGAATCGCTTCTACTGCTTTCTCAGCCGCTTTTTGCTTCAAATTCATTATCATCTCTCCCGCTATATAGGCTAGTGTTGATCAACATCTATTTTATATGAGAACGCTTTATAAAGACAGAGACAGCTTTTTACCATAACAAAGACTATTTTCATCGTATTCATACTCCCCAAATCGTTCAATAGGTTCGTACCCTTGCTTGGTATAGAAGGCAATTGCCTCAGGTTGAGCCGCTCCGGTCTCTAGTTTAATCCTTACAACTCCCCGCTTTCTGGCTTCCTCTTCCAGAAAAGATAATAGGCTGACCGCAATTCCTTGTCTGCGATAAGAGGAATCGACATAAAATCTCTTAAGTTCCATCTCTTCCGCATCTATAGGCCTAAGCCCTCCGCAAGCAACCGGTTTTTCATCCACATACACAACAGCGAAAAACATACTTTTAACTTTTGGATTGGAAAAATCGACCAAGTAAATTTGATCAGCAGGATACCTTTCCAGCAAGTCTTCATCCAGCCTATGAATCAAATGATGCAGATCCGAGTGATTGCTCTCAACCTTTAAAATCGTAAGCTTGGACACTCTTCTCTTCCCTCTTCTCTATGCATAGATACATGGACTCATTTCGCAAACAATTCACGTAAACCGCGATAAATCAAGCATTTGCGGCTTCAAATATGAAAAATGTCCCAAATTCATAAGTGCATTTGACTCTATTATAAAGTATGATGGTTTCTGTTGAATAGTTGCTTATGGAGTGAAATGAACTTGAATTTCAAGCGTGAGCATAAATTGGGAAATACTGAAATACACATAGTGTTTACTTATTAAAAATTAATTTTTTATTGGGTTAGGTATTCATTTCAAGAGCTTTTTGTACGACATATATATAGGGATATCTTACTGGTCCGAAAAAGACTTAAGACCTATTAAAAAAAATCAAGGGTCATTATCTCTATTTATTATGTTTGTAAGGGGGACTTGATTATCTCATTCGATAAGCGGTTCAACACCATATACAAAAATACTACCAGGGAGTGGAACATTTTGAAAAAGTGGAGTAGCTTATCATTCTTCACCAAAAACTTATTATTATCCTTCTTCAATATCGTATTGATCGGGCTAGTGCTTATTGTGTCTAGCTATTTGATCCAACGTACGATTTTGATTGACCAGTTGCATGGGCAAGTGGAAAAAATCACATTGAAGTGGGCGCAGGGCATTAATTCCGATGAAGTATCCCAAGCGGTTCAAGAAAAAAATTATGATGGACCCATTCAAACCAAACTCCGTACCTATCTAGATAACATCATGGCCACGAACCCGAATATCTCTCACGCCTATATTTTCGGAACAGAGCTGGAAAATGGGAATCAGACCTCCATTGTCGCAATGCCAACAGATCTGAGAGAATCATTTGAAAAAGATAAGATGGGTGTCGGCGCTATGTACGAGCAACCCAATGTCGTGGCTGTAGGGGTAACTAGCATGCTGGACTCCGGCAAACCTACATTCACCAGTTTCTACGATGACTCTTTTGGTACTTGGACGACTTTGATGACGCCGATTAAAGATCCTAGTGGCAAAATCTTTGCTTATTTTGCGGTCGATGCTGATGCTGGGGCTGTACCGGCTGGATTGACTAAGCTGCTCATTAGCGGCGCTACCATTTTGGTGATATTCCTACTGATCTGCCTGGCGCTTCAATATTGGGTAGTAAAACGCACACTGTCTCCGATTAAGCAACTGATGTACGGTATCAGTGAAGTAAGCAGAGGAAACCTGGATGTTCAAATTCATACTGGTCAGGATGATTTGGGACTCGTGAATCAGAACTTTAACGATATGGTAAGCCATATTAACAGCATAATGACCAAAGTGAAGCAGACTACTGATGAAGTCAATGAATCTGCGAAAGAATTACTCGCAATCTGCGAGCAAAACGGAATCAATTCCAACATCATCAACCAAAATATCAATGAAATTACGGATAATATCCGTTCACAGGAAAAAGCGACAGGCGATAGTGCACGAGCTATGGCTGAAATGGCATCAGTTATCCAAAATATTGCTACTAGTTCTTCCAATGTGGCCGAAGAAGCCAATTCGGTAGAGAAGCGTTCGAATGAAGGTAACGAGATTGTAGATAAGGTATCATCCCAAATGCATTTGATTACCGATTCAGTAACGAATACTTCCCGTATCATCAAGTTGCTGGACAGCCGTTCACAGGAAATTGGCAATATCATTAGCACCATTTCAGGTATTTCTAGCCAAACGAACCTGCTCGCCCTGAACGCTTCTATAGAAGCTGCGCGTGTCGGTGAAGAAGGTAAAGGCTTTGCCGTTGTGGCCAATGAAGTACGCAAGCTGGCAGAACAATCTGCGGAGGCAACTAAACAAATTACTTCTTTGATTGAAGAAATTCAAAGTGAAATCGGACAAGCTGTGAATTCGATGGAGCAAGGGAACGTTGAAGTTCAAAACGGTATTGTCGTTGCTGGACAAGCAGGCGAGTTGTTCAACGATATTCTTCAAGCAACTAAAAATCTAGCATGGCAAATCCAAGAAGTATCCAGTGCTACGGAGCAAATATCTGCGGGGACACAGGAAATGACCGCGACAGCAGACGATCTTTCCTCCACCGTAACCAAAACAGCCAATAACAGTGTTCACATTATGCAAACGGTAGAGGAACAAAAAGCTTCTTTGGATTCTATCATCGAGTCATCCCATAAGCTGACGTCCATGTCTGAAGAGCTTCAAGAAATTACATCTTATTTCAAAATTGCAGACACAAACCGTACCAAATCATAATATCCATTTATCGATTTCAATGTATATTTCATAAGTAAGTCGTTCGGTAATGCCTCCCTCCTGTTCATCCATTTGAAGGGATCGGAGGCATTTACTAAATTTACAACTTATATTGAAACACCAAACATTCAGGAGGTTAGCGTAATGGCTTCATTACTACAAAACAGCACACAGACAGCTCCATCCCCATTCCTAGTTCCCTTGGATTTTGCACGTATACAGCGCAAGTATACATCCTCTACTTATCAAGTAGAGTTAGGAACATCCATCTCGGACCAACTGAATCAACAAAAAGTTGCGGAAGACAAACAGGCGGTGCTCTTATCAGCGTATACTGCATGGTTATATCGTCTATCCGCAGAGGAAGAAGTTTCTTTCTCTACTTTTATGCCTCAATCCGGTCTGCTTACAGCATCGTTGACAGTTGAAAAGGAAACGACTTTTCATGAACTGGCAAGCTTATTTCAGGAGATGCTCCGTGAGCCTCATGCATTCCTGGCAGAACCGCAAGCCGATACTTCATTTTCAACAACACTACCTACAGACAGCGGTGTAGAATCCCGTATTATGGACTGGGCAGTCAGTGAGAGCAATGGCACTTATCAAATACAGATTCGATATGATCAATCACTCTTGCTGGAAACAACGGTGGTCCGCTACGCTGAATACTTTGTAACCCTTCTGCGTGGTGCACTCAACAACAGCCATGCACTTGTGAATTCCATTGACATATTATCGGACGCAGATCGAGCTGCTCACGAAGCTTTAAATAATACAGTCGTAAAATATCCTGAGCATCAGACGATTCACGGAATGTTTGAAGAAGCGGCTTCCCAATACCCTGATCGTCCAGCTATTGCTTCCCATACAGGTGAGTATACGTACCGTGAATTGAACGAGCGTGCTAACCAAGTCGCACGTGTTTTGTTATCCAAAGGTCTCACCAAAGGTGAATTCGTGACCATCTTCATGGAACGAAGCTTGGAGACCGTTATTTCCCTGCTCGGCATACTGAAAGCCGGAGGGGTCTACGTTCCCGTTGATCCCGCTCACCCCGCTGACCGGAGTAGCTACATTGTCGAGGACACGCGTTCTCCTTTTGTCTTAACAACTTCCGCACTCACCCAACAAGCGGCTGAACTATGCGGGTCAATTGAAACCGTAAAAGAAATATTAGCTATTGATGGACCACTGGCAGGTTATGCAGCAAGCAATCCAAACGTTGATGTTAGTTCAGATGATCTAGCTTATGTCATCTATACCTCCGGTTCTACAGGCAAACCAAAAGGTGCCCTGATCGCTCACCGCGGTGTCGTTAACCTAGGAGCTGTCGTGCAACGCGATTGTGACATTACGCCTCAGGATGTATTGACCCAATTCGCCACCTATAGCTTCGATGCTTCGGTGTGGGATACGATTGGAGCCTTGTTTTACGGTGCAAAATTGTACTTGCTGTCTTCCGAAGAGCGCGTATCTGTTGAAGAATTCGCTGAAGCCATCGAACGTACGGGCACAACGATTATTACTATTTTGCCAACCGTATTCTTTAATCAGCTATCTACGTACCTGTCAGACGAAGGTTATCGTAAACTCGCAAATGTTCGAATTGTTACTGTAGCAGGCGAAGCGCTGTATGGCTCACAAGTTCGGGCGTTCCAAAGCAAATTCGGTACAGATACCGACATCGTAAACGTATACGGACCTACCGAATGCACCGTAGCGACGACGACCCATCGAGTCCGTGGTGCCGTACCTGAGCATGTCGTTAATATCCCGATCGGCAAGCCGATTTACAATTACAAAGTGTACATCGTTAACGACGATAACAAGCTCTGCCCTGTCAATATTCCGGGCGAAGTATGCATTGCTACGCCTGCGTTGGCCCATGGCTATCTCCACCAGCCGGAGCGTACAGCCCAATCGTTCGTGGACAATCCATTTGTCCCGGGTGAGAAAATGTACCGTTCGGGGGATATCGCCAAGCTACTGCCAGACGGTACGATTGAATACGTAAGCCGGAAGGATTCGCAGCTCAAAATTCGGGGGAACCGGATTGAAATAGGAGAAATTGAAGACCATTTCTCCAAACATCCAGGTGTTCAGGACGTAGCTGTCGTTGCCGTCAAGGATCACACAGATCAGAACATGTTAGTTGGCTATTTCACCACTTCGGACGGACAGACCATTCCACAGGACGTTATTCAGTCTTATATTGGAGGCAAGCTGCCTTCCTATTTTGTACCGACCCATGTTGTTCATCTGGAAGCCATGCCTATTTCACCAACTGGCAAGATCGATCGTAAAAAGTTGGCCCTGCGGCCACTTCCTGAAGTGCCTGATGTTACGTCTGGTGGGGAGCCTCTCCGCGAAGGAACCGAAACACTCATTGCCGAAGCATGGACACAAGTGCTTGGTAAAAATAACATTGGCGCGACCGACGATTTCTTCCTGATCGGAGGCGATTCGCTTCGTGTCATTCATGTGCTGGCTATTCTGAAGCCGCGTTATGGCTCGCTGCGTATTGGTGACTTCTTCCGCTACAAAACTGTTCGTGAGCTTGCTGAATATGTAGAGCAATTAGTTACAGAACAAGCGCCTCAGCGCAAGTCACTCGCGATTTCTCAGGAAAAAACAGATTTGAATGAACATCCTATTGAGTTGCCTGGCACTTCAGATTTAGCTGAAATCCGCGACTTGCGCGTGATTTTGTTGACCGGAGCCACGGGATATCTGGGTTCACACATTCTGTATGACCTGCTCCACCGGACAGAAGCCAAAGTATACGCAATGGTACGCCCTTCTCAGGACGGTCCATCTGGCTTTGAGCGTATTCAATCCGTATTGACAGGATATTTTGGTCAAGATATCTCCAGCTTGATGGAAGGACGGGTGAAGGCTGTCTATGGGGATCTAGAGCAGGCTGATCTTGGTCTCTCTTCTGTCGACCGCCATATGCTAGAGCACCACATCGACGGTATCATTCACAGCGCCGCTGACGTTCGCCATTTTGGTGATTCGGCAACCTTCGATCGCACGAATGTGACCGGAACATTGGAACTGCTTAAAATCGCCCAAGCTAAACCAGGAGTCTCCTTCCATCATGTTTCCACTATGGGAATACCAGAGGATCTTGCAAACGAAGGAAAATGGGAATCGACATTAGAACTCTCTGCCTTCCCAGATGAACTGCACGTGGACAACCTGTACACGAACAGTAAACTTGCGGCAGAGAAGCTATTATTCCAAGCAGCTCAAGCAGGTACGCCTGTCTCGATCTACCGTGCGGGTAATTTGACCGCCCATTCGGCCAACGGACGCTTCCAGCGTAATATCGACAGCAATGCTTATTATCGTATGATGAAAGCGATGCTGCTGCTGGGCAAAGCTCCACAAGCCGATTGGCATACAGACTTTACACCGATTGATTACGCAAGCCGTGCTATTGTAGAACTGTCCGTCAAGCAAAAAAGTGCGAACCGCATTTTCCACATCTGTAATCCGAACCCACTGCCATATGATGAATTGATCGCTATGGTAAACCAGCTCGGTTACGCAGTAGAAACCCTGCCTTTTGACGATTACAGCGCTTGGCTGCTGAATCCGTCTTCTGGCATTCAGGAAGATGCACTTCACCTTGCTATGGGACAACTCGAAGGTGATGGCGCCAAGGATTCGGCCTACCGTTACGGCTGCTCTGTAACCACAGCTCTGCTGGAACAAGCTGGCGTCCAGTGTCCGGTAACCGACCTGGAGTTTATTCGCAATATGATCGAGCATGCTGTCGAGATCGGTTACTTCCCGGCCTCATCTTCGGTATCTGCACAAGCAACACAGAGGTAACAAAGTTGTGATATTTCCCCCGCGTGTTTTCGGTATGATAGACTAGATTTTGCTAGTTTCATATTTAGTATAAACCTCTATACTTTCAGAATTTTTTGCATGCGGGGGATGTCATTCAATGAAACACACTTTTTTAAAAAGAACATTGCTAATCATAAGCTTGGTAGCTATTCTAGGGATTTTGGTGTATGAAGCACGTAGCATTTATCACACACCTGTAGTCAAAGGAACTCATCGTACACGCACTGCTAATGCAGATCGACTGGTACGCCATTTATTTTCACTGACGCCTACACCAGATAGGGTATATTACCAAAACAAAGTCATTGTCCTGATGTATCATGAAGTGACCAAGACTCCACCTGATCCCGGTGCTCTCAAGCTTAGTAATTTAACGAAACAGTTGGACGAAATGAAAGCAAATGGCTTTCATTGGATCACCATGAAAGAGTATACAGATTTTATTTTACATAAAGGCAAAGTTCCCGATAATGCGGTTCTTATGACATTTGACGATGGCTATGAATCTTTTTATACGGACACTTTTCCCGTGTTGAAGAAGTATCATGTTCCGGCTACCAATTTTCTCATTACATCCACAATCAGCAATCCTAAACATATTGGTATACCTAAGCTGACATGGAATCAAATTCATCAGATGCATGCAGAGGGCATTGATTTTTACAGTCATACCAATGACGAGCATTCGTACGGATACTCCAACACCACGCGCACCAAACAAAAACCGCTTCTGATGGGTCCGGTGTATTCGAAAAAGCTGGGGCGAATGGAAACCGAGGAGGAGTTCAAACAGCGGATTTATACCGATTTGGACATGGCTGATAAGAAGCTCTTCAAACATCTACACAATGATCAGAATGTACTGGCCTTCCCTTATGGTGGGTATACCAAGGAGACATTGGAAATTTGCCGCTCCTTGGGAATTGACGTTACGTTCACGGTGAAACGAGGAATTAACTCGCCAGGACAAACGAATGGCTATCGCGTCAATGCAGGTGGAATACACAATATTCCCGAAGTATTGGTACAATATATGAAAGAAGGGGCTCCCCTTCGCCCACTTCCTTTTGCCCAAGGTCCGAATGAGGCATCCTGAACACCATAGTTTATTTAAGAATAAAAAGAACCTTTACAATCATTTTATGTCAGGATTGTAAAGGTTCTTTTATTGTATGGTTTCAAGTTTAGGGCCAGATGCGAATTAGCGCAATCACAGCTAGATGTGCCGGATAAAAGCTGCGCCACAACCAACGCGGTACCCGACGATAAAATCCGCTCTCCCCAGTGGCAAAACATACAATCAGAATGCTGGACAGCAGACTAAAGTGCTGAATATTCGCATGGTGTACCATATCATACACAACATTCAAAACAAAATGGGCAGCAATCATCATATATGAACGGGTGTATCGATAAATGAGAACAAGCAGCAGACCATAAGCTCCGTAATCCATCTGGCTGAGCTCCATAAATAGCGCTGTGAGGACGTACAGACCCGTTACAGCCACCCAATGCTTCATGCGAGATGCAGCAGCCAGCGCGAGCAACGACGTCAGTAGCGTCCAGATCACATTGGGTCTGTGTACATCAAAGGCCAGCATATAGGGCACCTGGGAGATCAAGGCTAGTCCGAGCAGGCGAAGCATGTAGCTCCGCATATTTCGGGTACGGGTATATCCCATATAGAGAGCGTACGCGTAGATTGGAAAAGCAAGCCTGCCGGCAATTCTCCAAGCCGGATCTGTCGGAAAAAACACAAGTCCGACATGGTCAATCAGCATCGTCAGCATGGCCAACCAGTACATATAAGGCCCCCTTATTCATGTTTTACGTCTTTTCTTCCGTCAAATTCAGAATGGCGTTCATAATATCCGTTTTCGTAACCCGCCCTACCAACCCCTGAATTGGAGCCGAGGAGGTACATGGCTCGTCCAAAACAGGAAGACAATTAATCTGATGCCGAATCAATCTCGATATTGCTTCCAATAAAGAATCTCCTGGAGCAAGCGTCGTCATTTGGGCCCGGCGAGTCATAGCCATGGTCACCGGGACAGTGTGAAGATCAGTATGTCCCAGCATGACCTTCAGCAAATCTTTGCGGGTAACAATACCAATGAGCTCCTGCTCCTCCCCTGTAACCATCAGCGTGCCTGTATTTTGCTGAAACAGCATCAATACCGCATCATAGGCGGTAGCATCACCTGATATCAAAATCGGATCACTGAGTATATCTGCCACAGTCAGCTTTTTGAGCATACTGCCGATATGGCTATCATATTTTGGATAACGCCCTGGCAAGTAGCCCACCTTTGGTTTGGCATCTACTAGCCCGAGCATAACCAGCAAAGCAAGGTCAGAACGCAAAGTCGGCCGCGATAGTCCCAGCTCTTCAGCGATTTTATCCCCTGTAACAGGCGCCAGGCGCTGGACAATATCTACAATTTCCCGCTGTCTTTCTGACAGTTGAATAATGATTACCTCCTTATGGAATGGGGTAGTATACATTATAAATGAGCACAGATCAGTAAATTTCAGCATGTTTCGACAATTCATCAAATTTTAATCATAGACCGCTTGTTTTCAAATTTAAAATGTGTCACAATTAAGAATGTAATACATACTAATTATAAGTTTAACGTGTGCAATATGCTACATTTAAATGTGCTAATGTGCGCCATATGATATGTATTATGTACTATATAAACCTGAGGAGGAAAATCAAATGAAATTTTTCTTGGATACTGGTAACATTGAAGAAATCAAACGTATTGAACGTTTGGGTCTGGTTGATGGTGTAACAACGAACCCTTCCCTGATCGCTAAGGAAGGTCGAGTGTTCAAGGAAGTCATTCAGGAGATTTGCAGTATCGTTGAAGGTCCCGTAAGTGCTGAGGTCATTGGCCTCAAGGCTGAAGATATGCTCGCAGAAGCTTATGACATCGCAAAGTGGGCACCTAACGTGGTGATCAAGCTTCCTATGACGGAAGACGGCTTGTATGCTTGTAACGAGCTGACCAAAAACGGAATCAAAACGAATGTAACACTGATTTTCTCCGCAGCTCAAGGTTTGATGGCAGCCAAAGCTGGCGCTACTTTTATCAGCCCGTTCGTAGGACGTCTGGATGATATCGCCGTTGACGGCATGAAGCTGATTCGTGATCTGAGACAAATTTTGGACATTCATGGTCTGAAATCCGAAATCATCGCGGCTTCCATCCGTAACATTAAGCATGTAGAAGATGCTGCTCTGTCTGGTGCACATATCGCCACCATTCCAGGTTCCTTGCTTCCTTCCCTGTGGAAACATCCGCTGACAGACAGCGGTATCGAACGCTTCCTTAAGGATTGGGAAACTGTACCTAAAGCTTAATTCGCCAGTCATGGCAAACTATATTGTACTAATACCCCAACAGCCCGTTTTTACGGGCTGTTTTTTGCACTTCTTTTGACAAAACAACTTGTTGTCCATATAATTGTTATAACAACTAATTAATTTCAAAGTATCCCTGTACGGAAAAATAGAAAGGAGTGCCCTATGAACAATTTGCCTCCCGATTGTTCTATTGGGATGTTGCTTGGGATTACTCATCGCAAAATGAGTCAACAGCTCTTGCATCGTCTTAAACCTTATGATATTTCCCCAGAGCAATGGTCGGTTCTATACCAAATCTATCAAGCCGAGGGTTTAAATCAGAAAGAAATTGCAGCTAAGGCCGTAAAGGACCAGCCCACTACGACCCGTATTATTGATTTGTTGGACAAGAAGGGCTGGGTAAGGCGTGTGAATAGCCCGCAGGACCGCCGGGCCTATCTGCTTCATTTGACTGAAGCTGGTCGACAGCTTGTGGAGGAGACCCTCCCCGTCGAACGGGATGCCAACCACGATTTTGTAAAAGGAATTTCCTCTGCCGATCTAAAGCAATTCCGCCACATTCTTTTACAAATTCATACCAACATGACTGAATCAGAAAAACAAGGAGAGAACGATTAATATGCAACAAGGCAAGCAACCTCTTTGGACCAAGGAATTTATCGTTCTTACGGTTTCCAATTTATTTTTGTTTCTCGAACTACAGATGATTGTATCTTCCATTCCTTCCTATGTGAAAAATGCGTTCCACGCCACCTCCGTGCAGGTCAGTCTTGTTACGACTTTGTTCGCATTAAGTGCAATTGTCGCAAGGCTTTTTTCTGCCCGTATGCTGGAAAAAGGACATCGCAGCGCCCTGATCTTCGTTGGACTGCTGTTTGCATTAGCAGGAACGCTGGGATACAGTGTTTCACCGACAATTGCGGTGCTCCTGCTCATGCGTATGCTGTTTGGGATCGGCTTTGGTATGAGCAGCACCGCCTTTCCAACAATGGTCACTGACGTCATCCCTCCCAAACGCCTCGGTGAAGGAATGGGATTTTTTAGTCTGTCCACTAGTTTAGCGATGTCTATTGGGCCAACTATCGGTATTTCGATGCTGCAATACGGCAGTTTTAACCTGCTTGCCTATTCGACATCCGCTGTCATTGTTGTCATTTTCCCTCTGGCTTACTGGCTCATTCGCACACTGCCTAAGGGGCACGTCGAACCACCTATGGTTCCTTTGGAAGAAGGGCGCAAACCAGCATTTAACCGTAAATTGTGGATCCCTGCCTTGTTGAACATGTTGATGTCTATCACATATGGCGGGTTGCTCGGTTTTATGGCGCTTTATGGAGATGAAGCTAATCTTGCGCACCCGGCTTACTTTTTCCTGTTTAATGCGGTATCTGTACTGATCGTACGCCCCTTCTCGGGCCGTATATATGATAAAAAAGGGGCAAAGGCACTGCTCATCCCTGGTTCCCTGTTTCTCATTGGCGGTCTGATCCTGCTTTCCTACGCACACAGTGACGCCTTTATGTATCTGTCTGCTCTTTGCTATGGTATCGGGTTTGGTGTTATGCAGCCAACGTTGCAAACCTGGATGATTCAGGTCGTGTCACCTAAACAGAGAGGCATGGCAAACGGTATGTTCCTCAATTCCCTCGATTTCGGGGTCGCAGCTGGAGCGCTTATACTTGGCGTTATCGCCAAAGCCAGTGATTATGCATGGATGTATCGTCTTTCGTCGCTGTTTGTTGTGTTGTTCTTGCTGATTTATGTCATTCAGATCATCGCAAGTCGCAAGCCTAAAAGAAATGTCCCTCTAGAGGGATAAGACTATTCTTTAGAATGAGTGTATCCATCTATACTCGCTCAAATATCAAAAGCACCCGTTACCATGGCTTAATTCCATGGAAAACGGGTACTTTTTCATTTGCAATTTATTTATATTTCGCAGGGGTTTTGTGTCTAAGCTTAGAAGAAGGAGGCTTTTCTCGAGAAATGTATGTCATTCCCTCACTCTTATTGCTGCGATCACTGGATTTGTCCCCTGCTGGTTCATCCTGTTCTGGCTTGACCGCAAATAACATCAGCAGAGCCGCAACTCCACCCACTGCGGCCATGACGCCAAAAAGCAGACCATGCCCACTACGGCCTATCAGCAAAGATACAACCGGCGGACCTAAAGATACTCCGACAAAGCGCATGCTGCTGTACAAGGAAGTGATGGTTCCGCGCTCCTCTTTTTCAATTCCTTTGGTAATCAGTGCATCCAAACAAGGGAGTGCGAGCCCAATACCGCCGCCACCTAGCGTAAACAGGCTAATCACCGCATAAATATGTTGAAAAAATCCGAGAATGGCAAAGCTAATCGTCAATATGGCCAAACCTCCGAAACCGATCCATTTCATACGTTTTTTGTGCTTGCCAATAACCTTGCCACCTAAATAAGAGCACAGACAGAGGGAAATAAGCGGTATAGCCAGCACAAAGCCCTTCCAGACGCCATGGAGGTTGTAGCGACTTTCCAGTATGTCGGATAAGTAGAACAAGACGCCAAAAATGACAAACATGCAAATACCGCCCATAGCAAAAATAGCATAGAGCCAGCGTCCCTTTTCGACAAGCACCTGCTTCACATTCCCCACAAATTCTCGAAACATAATCGGTTGATTTTTACGCTTGGGCACATGGATCAGCCAAATGACCAAAATAAGCGAAATCAGACAGAGACCCGGAATCACTGCCAATGGCAAAAACCATAGCATAGCGCCCAACGCAGCACCGAGAATCGGACTTAATACTTTACCGAATGTGTTGTAGGTCTCGACTACCCCCAGGTTCTTGCTGGCTTCATCCTCGTTCTCGTACAGATCGCCCACAAGCGGAATAACTATAGGAAAAGCACCTGCCGCTCCTGCGCCCTGAAGTAGTCGACCTGCAATAATGGTCCAGTATGCTGCCAGGTCATGAAGCAACCATGCTCCCACCGCAGAAATTCCCCCTCCGATCACAGTCAGAATCAAACAGGGAACAATCACTGCTTTACGGCCAAATCGGTCGGATAGATAGCCCGCAATCGGTATCAGTAAAATGGCCACCACCGCATACACTGTAATCAACATGCTAATCCGAAAGGAGCTTACATGTAGCTTACGTCCGATTTCCGGTAAAACCGGAATCAGCATGGAATTACCCAGCGTCATCATCAGCGGGATGGAACCTAATGCAACCAGATTCCCTTTATTTTGTTGCATCCCGTTACCACCTTTGCAAAAGTAATAACACACAGCTGTCCAGATTCGTTCAACAGATATTATTGTGTTTACATTGGTGGGAATTTATACGGCTATACTTTAAAACCACCGACCCTTGCGTTTAGCAATTGCGACATATCCGCCACAGTATGAATGGACGATGCAATTTCCTCCATGGAAGCCAGTTGCTCTTCAGCCGCCGCACTGACGCTTTGGGTTCCTCCTGCCGTCTGCTCCGCTACTTCACGGATGCGTTCCGCGGCCTTCACCATTCGCTCAGATCCACCGGACATTTGTTCTACAGACCGGTTTACACTGTGAATCTGCTCGCTGACTTGTTGAATGGAACTTCCAATCTGACGAAATGCAGTTTCAGCGGATTGCATGACCTTTACGCCAGATTGCACTTCAACTGTTCCAGACTGCATGGTTGAAGCGACATGCCCAACATGCTCCTGAATATTTTGCACAAACTGTGTGATTTCTGCTGCTGAAACCGATACTTGCTCGGACAATCTTCTTACCTCAGAGGCCACAACAGCAAATCCTTTGCCCTGTTCTCCCGCTCTTGCCGCTTCAATGGACGCATTAAGCGCCAGCATTCCAGTCTGTTTGGCAAATCCGGTAATAACAGATCCGATCATGCCAATCTGCTCCGCCTGTTCACTAAGTGAACGTACAGCACGTGCAGAGCTGTCTACACTTTCGCTTACCTTCTCCATCTGACGCATAGCCTTACCAATCGATTGTTCCCCTGCTTCTGCATCTTTAGCAGCTGTATCAGACAATTCATATACCTGCTCGCTTGTGGCAGCAATCCGTTCAAGCTCGTTGGCAAGCTCTTTTATGGTATCTGTAGTTTGTGTAATATCATCGACCTGATGCTCCATACCAGTCGCAAGCTCTTCCATTACACCGGAGGTATGACGATTGGCCTGATTCATTTCCTCAGTACTGACGTTAACACGCTCTGCGGTTACAGTTAATGTACGAGCCGTATCCTGAGCATCCACAATGATATTGCGGAATCCTTCAATAAGCTTGTTGTAGGAGCTCGCAATCATACCGATTTCGTCTTTGGACGTAATATCCAGTCTACTTCGCAAATCTCCTCCACCTTGAGACATTTGCAACAACTGCTCATTCATATGGTGTAATGGACGAATAGAACGAATCAAAACGATAGATTGAGCAATACTGTAAATAATAACCAAAAGTCCTACAATGCTCGTAATTAAGGTTGTATTCGTCATCGTTTGGTGCGCCTGCTGTATTTTCACCGTTACCATATCTTCCTGCGCTTTGACAAATGCTACCACCTTGGTATCAAGTTGCTTGCGCAAAACCCGTTCGTTTTCAAAATCATCGAGCAATTCAGAAAATGGCGGGAAGGCATCATCTCTTGTACTCTTATACCCCGCTGTGGTCAGTAGAGTATGAACTTGATTCATATAGGTATTAATCCCTGTTTTGAGATCAGTCATCTTCTTCTTTGTATCCTCATTGCCTGTATTGAGCAGAGCTTCTGTCTCCTGTAACAACTTTGCAACTTCACTTTGCTTGTTTCCGATCTCGTTCCCATACTGTTCGTCACGAGTCAACAAATATGCCCGCTCATCATTGGATATCCCGTTTAACAAAAATTGCAGAGACTTGGAGTTATACGCAATCGTCTCTTCACGGTTCATAATATCTTTGTACTCGTTCTCACTATGTATACTTAAAATGTAATTGGTCAGCAGCATGGCAGCAATCACACTTGGGATCAGTATCGCGCTGAGAATCATTTTGGCCTTAATTGTTAAGTTCATGAATTGGTCCCCCAGTTGTTTCAAAATAAAATGTTCAACTTACTATATATCGTTTTATTGAGCTGTTTTTTTAAATGAAACCGAAAAAGTGTATAGATTTTCAAATATATTTGTGTCTTTTTAGTGAACATATATATATTTATTAATATCAAAAAACAAAAAAATTCAAATTAGGGAAAAAGATAAGAATCATTATTCGTTTATACTTGTCGGACTCGGATGGTTAAAAATGATATACTATGTAATGGTATGCTATAAGCCTCAAGGAGGATCTGCATGAAAAGTCTGGAGCTCAAACCACTTATTCACGTGCTTAACGAGTTGGAAACCCGTAGCTGTCTTATTGAGCAACAGGGACATACGATCATGGATTACTACCGTGAGCCTCAATTCGCCAACGAACTCTATAAAATAAATTCCTGTACCAAAAGTGTGATTTCTGCATTAGTTAGTATTGCTATGGATCAACGACTGGTACCCAAACCAGAGACACCGATCCTCGAATTTTTTCCCCAGTTAGCCAAAGACAGTGACCCTCGAAAGCGTGATATTACGATTGAACACCTGCTGACGATGTCTGCTGGCTTTAATTGGACGGAATTTGGGGGACAAAATTCTTTTCCTACCATGAGCAAAACGTCCGATTGGGTGCAATTTGTGCTTTCACAGCCATTATCGGATATACCAGGTACGCGAATGGAGTACAGCTCTGGCTGTTCTCAACTTTTGGCCACCTTGCTGCGTTCTGCCTCTGGACAAGCCGTTGCTGAATTTGCCGAGGAGCAATTATTCCAGCCACTTGGTATCGATAACTATCAGTGGGAAACCGATCCGCAAGGCACTCACACCGGGGGCTTTGGGCTGCATCTCAGACCGCTGGACATGCTCAAATTCGGGCGACTTTATCTGAACGAAGGAAGCTGGGAAGGACGGCAGATCATCCAGACAGAGACCGTCCGATATTCGACCCGTCCATTTCTTCCAGCCTCCAAACCACAAAAAGCATATTACGGCTGTCACTGGTGGGCTTCTTCCTTTTCAGATGAGAGAGAGACAGGAACGGAAACAGACTTTTTTTACGCACTCGGCTTTGGTGGGCAATACATTATTGTGGTCCCCTCTTATGACTTGGTAATTGTCCTCACGGCTGATAAATTTAAAAAGAAACGGACTCCTGTGGATATTTTCCGGCAGTACCTTGTACCACTCCTACTTCAGCAAAATGCATAGGGTATGATATCAATGCTAAAGTTGAAGATATTCTTTATCGGATGCCACATCAAAAAGGGCTTGCCTGTTTGTATCAGGCAAGCCCTTTTTTTTGCAATATAATCGCTACATTATAATCTATCCATCCACGGATGAACTCCTAACCTAGGCCAAGTGAATAGTGAGCTCTTGCTGTCCGCTGGAGGCTGGTGTAATGATTAACCCCTGTTCTCCAGCCAGACTAGTGCCTTCCTTCACTTGAACAGCCTCATGGATACCGCGCAGTACTAAAGACCACGGTTTAACGGCACCTTCGGCCTTCACCGTAATGACAGAATCCTTGCGGCTGGCAGTAACCGTTAGCTCTTCTTCACCTGATGTATTCACGATGACCGTGCGGGCCTGTTGCCCCTCACCTAGTTCAAACAAATGAAGCGCTACTTGATCTGCATAATCATAATCCGGACGACGATCCTCATGACCGATAGCCAGCAATGTGTTTGGCTTCACGAGCACAGGCAAGGTTGTAAAATCATGTTGCTCGTTGACCCAACGACCGCCAGATACGATTTCATTCGTTAGCAAATTCGTCCATTGACCCTCTGGTACATAATACTGTACATTGCCTTCTTTATTAAAGATCGGAGCTACCAAAATGGAATCCCCCAGCATGTATTGTAGATCCAGCGTAGCACAGGTAGGGTCCTGCGGGAATTCCAAAACCATAGCCCGCATCATCGGCAGTCCCTTCACCGAGGATTCCACAGCAGCTGCATACAGGTGTGGCATCAGCGAGCATTTGAGTTTGGTAAAGCTGCGCACTACGTCGACTGACTCTTCGTCAAACAGCCAAGGAACACGGTATGACACATTTCCGTGTAGACGGCTATGGGAGGATAACAGTCCAAACTGTACCCACCGTTTGTATAAGTCCGGCGCAGCCGTTAGTTCAAAGCCGCTAATATCATGGCTCCAGAAGCCAAAACCACTCAAGCCAAGTGATAATCCGCCCCGCAAGGATTCTGCCATCGACTCATACGTGGACGAGCAGTCTCCGCCCCAGTGAACTGGGAACTGTTGTCCCCCGGCTGTGGCAGAACGTGCAAATAATGCGGCTTCATTTTTGCCCAGCTTTTCCTCCAGCACATCAAACACAGCTTTGTTGTACAAATGCGTATAGTAATTATGCATTTTCATTGGATCAGAGCCATCATAATAAACTACATCTGTTGGAATACGCTCACCAAAGTCGGTTTTGAAGCAATCCACGCCTTGATCGATCAGCACCTTCAGCTTATCCTGATACCAGGCAACTGCAGCCGGATTCGTGAAGTCAACCAGCCCCATTCCCGCCTGCCACATGTCCCACTGCCACACACTGCCATCGGCTGTTTTAACCAAGTAGCCATTCTCCATGCCTTCATCAAACAAAATGGACTTTTCTGCAATATACGGATTGATCCATGCGCAAATTTTGAGACCTTTAGCTTTCAATCTCTGCAGCATGCCTTCCGGATCTGGAAACATATCTTGATCCCACTGGAAATCGCACCATTGGTATTCCTTCATCCAGAAGCAGTCAAAATGGAATACCGAGAGTGGCAGATCCCGTTCAGCCATCCCGTCCACAAAATGGTTTACTGTCGCTTCATCATAATCAGTCGTGAACGAAGTGGTCAGCCACAAACCAAAGGTCCAGGCCGGCGGCAATGCAGGCTTGCCTGTCAGCTTGGTATAATTATCAAGTACCTCCTTAGGATTAGCTCCACCAATAATAAAATACTCTAACGATTCGCCAGAAACGCTAAACTGTACCTTCGAAACATTTTCCGACGCAATCTCATAGGATACCTTTTCCGGATGATTGACGAATACACCGTACCCTTTATTGGATAAATAAAATGGAATGTTTTTGTACGCCTGTTCACTGCTGGTCCCGCCATCTTCATTCCAAATATCAACGACCTGACCATTTTTCACAAACGGAGTGAAACGCTCTCCAAGACCGTATACGTACTCCCCCATGCCCAGCTCCAGCTGCTCTCGGAAAAAAGGCTGGTCTTGTGGGTCCGTAATATAGCCTGGTCCCCGATGCCCACTGCCTGTGACTTTACGATCCTTGACATAAAAGCCTACGTCCCAGCTCTTTCCACGACCGACTCGCACACTCAGATCGCCGCTTTTCAGCACCGCTACATCCTCACCCACCGTAATAGCCACCTCTGTCGGCAATGTGTGAATTTCAAAATCTGGTCCATGATGCACCCGTCCCTTATGGTGGTTCAGACGCACCCGAATAACATTCGGCATGGGAGAGCTGTAGGTCGCTTTCAGTAACGCCCCGTTCAGCGTATCCCCTTTGTGCTCGATCCGGTGGGTTGCTGCATATACCGTCATGGAAGCATCGTCCGTCACGATATCACGGATGTCAGCAGGATTTTGTATTTCATAGCCCTTGCGAACCAACCAATAGCCATCAGTAAATTTCATCTGTCTCTTCCTCCGTCTCGACTTTTATATTCCTTGATCCCAAATCGCTTATTGGATTTTTTCGAAATCCTTACTATAATAATATTGATTTATGTAAGGGTTTACTTCTTCTATTTTGACGTTTAGTATCAATATTTTGATGTTTTCTATATAAATCAGTTTGCCGAAAGGAATCATTGAAATGCAAAGGGAAATGTTACGAGAAAATCGTATTCACGGCAATCCCATGTATCCAGTCAGCGTATATCCGAGCGTAGAGCAATTGAACGGAAATCGTATATTGGAGTCCCATTGGCATGAGGAAATGGAGTTTATCGTAGTAGAACAGGGGAGCGCTGTATTTCAGACGGATATGATCTATACGGAGGTTAGCGAAGGTGAAGCCCTTTTTGTAAACAGTGGCGAGCTTCACGCCGGTTATTTACAAAAAAGTCCTCGCTGTGTATTTTCTGCGGTGGTGTTTCACCCGGACATGCTGCACAGCCGCACGCAAGATACAGTTCAGACCCAGTTTATTGAACCGTTTATCCATAAAAAGCTCGTCCCTCCCCCTCACATTCGCGGTGTACAGTCTTGGGAGCAGGAGCTATTGACCGCGTTGAAACGTATTATCACCAGCCATGAACAGAATGCGCCTGCCCGTGAGCTGACCACCAAAGCACAACTCTATAGCATAATCGCCTGCCTGTTCCCGCATATGACTCCGGCTAACGGAGAAGACGTGGTTATGGCGAGTCAACGCAACAAGATCGAACGGATCAAAAAAGCACTGGCGTACATCAACAGTCATGCGCATGAGCCCATTCGTTTGCGAGAGATCTCAGATGAGGTTGGGATGAGCGAGGGACATTTCTGTCGTTTCTTCAAGCAGATGGTGCAGAAAAGTCCGGTTGAATATATCAACTATCAGCGGATTCAAAAGGCTTGCAGGTTGCTAGAGCAAAGTGACCGCAAAGTAGTTGATATTGCGCTGGATGTGGGATTTGAAAATCTAAGCTATTTTATTGCAACCTTTAAAAAATGGAACGGCCTGACTCCTTCGCTATACCGCAAGCAGCACGAAGCAGATCAGGCGCTTGCTGTCCCTGCTATAACAGACTGAAAAGCATGATTTTGATTTGAATCGCAGCCAGTAAAGTTACAAAAAAGAAAGAACGAGCGGAAGATCCAGTTCTCCGTTCGTTCTTTCTTTTTTGTTATACATGTCCAATTCACCGAATAAGCAAATCATTTATTTTTTGGCTTCATAGGTATAAGGACAATTTTTCTTCGTTTAATATAGTAGAATATATAACCTCCTACTCCTCCTAAAACAGAGGGAATTAACCAGCCTAATCCTACATCATATAGCGGAAGAATTTGAGTGAAAAAGTCATTAATTACTTTGATTTTTATTCCAGCAGCATTCAAGCCGTCAAATAGACTAACAATGAAGGTTAATATTAAACTGCCTTGATATACTTCTGATTTTCCTTTAAACACGGAATGTAAAAATGTTAAAAATATTAGAGAAATCGCAATAGGATATATTGCAATTAACACTGGCGTTGAAACCTTAATGAGCTGTGTTAAACCTATATTGGCTACAATGGTACTAAATATGGATAACATGAGAGCAATTCTTTTATAAGAAACTTTCGGAAACAATGTATGAAAAAAGGAAGAACAGGACGTAATAAGCCCTACGCTTGTCGTTAAACACGCTACTGTAATCATTAAGCCTAATAAAATGGAGCCGTAAGATCCAAAATAATAGGATGAAACCTTGGCTAACACCTCAGCACCATTTTCTAAAACACCCAGTTTTTCAACGCTAGAAGCTCCCATGTAGGCAAGAGACGTATAGATAAATGCTAAGAGGACAACCGCGATGGTTATCGATTTGGCACAAATAATCATCAGCTCTTTTTTGGCAGTAACTCCTCTTTCCTTAATTGCATTCACAATGATAATTCCAAAAATAAAGGCTACAAGAGCATCCAATGTTAAATAACCTTCTTGAAAACCTTTGAAAAAGACGTGCGAAGTATAGCCTTCAGCAGGTGCTTGGAAGGCTCCTATGGGGTGAATAAGAGCTACAACCACCAGGATTCCAATGAATGTCAATTTAATGGGGGTTAAAAACTTTCCGATCACATCAATAATTTTTGTAGGGTTAAGTGATAACAAGCATGCAACTCCAAAAAAAAGAATTGTAAATACAAAAAGTGCGACAGGATGATCTGTATGGTTTGAAAAGAAAGGTTTTACTCCAATTTCAAACGACACACTACCGGTTCTTGGAATTGCATATAAAGGGCCAATGGCTAGATAAAGGATCGTTGTAAAGACAATCCCGAATACAGGATGTACCCGACTCGCTAAAGTTTGTAAATTGCTTTTGCCTGAAAAAACAAAGGCAGTGATGGCTAGTAACGGTAAACCAACTCCGGTAACCAAGAAACCCGCATTGGCTATCCATACATTCTCTCCAGCCATTTGACCAAGCATAGGTGGGAAGATTAGATTCCCTGCACCAAAAAATAAGGCAAATAGCATCGATCCTATAATAATAATAAAGGACGAAGAAACACTTTTTGACATAATAAATCCTCCAACCATGAAATCACAACAATTTGTTATCATTCATTTTCTTTTTATTTTGTATAGGACATGTGAATAGGGCATAGCAACACCAAGTAGGGATAGCCCTCCGCTAACCCTTCCCGATCGGTGTAAGAACATTATTCAAGATGTGAGTTTCGATAACTCATCATTACACAATACTCTATATACGTTCACGGTTTCAAGTAACTTTGTACTTGCGAAAGAACCACTTCATCCCCTTGCTCTAGCAATTTATTGTGCTATCAGTATGACCATGTCAGCCAGACCTTAGAACAATTCTGCTTCGTGCCATGTTTCTCCTCCTACTAAATGAGCCTAATGAACTACGAACAATTTTACACGTAGGACTTAATTCTTACAAGATAATAAAAGCTCTGTATAACCCATCTAGCAATTGATTGCAATAAGCACAGGAAATCTTGGGAAAATGCCCTATGGATTCAATTGAATCATCCTTACAATTAATAGTACAGACAATGTTTAAAGACGTATGCAATACATTGAGCGGCTATAATTTGAAGGGGTGCTTAAACATGAATTTAGCAAAACGTAACTACTGGTCTTTGAGCGTTTTTAATTTCGCTTATCTGTTTACATGGTCTGCCGCCATGTCTTTTTTTGTCATTTGGCTGGGACAAAGCCTGGGGATTTCAGAAACCTACACAGGATTTTTATACGCGGCGAACTCTATCGTCGCCTTGATCATGCAACCCCTGTTTGGGTACTTATCCGACAAGCTGGGCTTGAGAAAACATCTGCTGTACATACTCTTTACGATCCTTTTGCTCGTCGGGCCCTTTTTTATCTATGTGTACGGTCCATTGCTTCAAACGCAGTTCGTCATTGGTGCCATTGTCGGTGCACTATTTATCGGTCTGGTGTTTAATGCAGGTAACGGTGTCGTCGATTCCTATATGGACAAAGTATCGCGCAAATACGGCTTTGAATACGGACGAGTTCGTATGTGGGGCTCACTCGGATGGGCGGCCGCTACTTTTGTTGCGGGGCGGGTCATCAACATCAATGTAAATCTGACCTTCTGGATTGCCTCCGTATCTGCTGTTGTTGCCATGATCTGCATCTTCTTGACCAAAGTCGAAATTTCTGGACAGGAGCAGCAGAAAACTGAATCGTTGAAGCTCATTGACGTACTACATCTCGTACGCACCACAAAGTTCTGGTTTCTTATGCTATTCATGGTTGGCGTGACCCAAATTTATGAGGTATATGACCAGCAATTTGCCACCTATTTCGTATCTCAGTTCAGTTCCAAAGCAGAAGGAAATCAATTCCTTGGCGATTTAAGTGCTGTACAGGTATTCCTGGAATTTGTGTTCCTGTTTGTTACCCCATGGTTTGTGAACAAAACGACTGCCAAATGGGCATTGATTATTGCCGGAACGATCATGTCGTTGCGTATTATCGGTTCTTCGCTGCCGTTCGGTTCCATATGGGTGGCTGCGATGAAGATGATTCACTCCCTGGAAAAACCGCTGATTCTGGTAGCCATCTTCAAGTACATTACCGTCAACTTTGACCAGCGCTTATCGTCCACCATGTACCTACTGTATTTGTTTATGGGCTCCCTGGTGGTATCTGTTTTCTCACCTATTGTCGGACATATGTATGAAGTTCTGAATTTCCCAATCACTTATGTTATTTTGGGTTCCATTGCAGGTCTGTTCACCATCATTTCCTGCTTTACGCTAACAGCTGACAAGAAAAATGGAGAACGATATCTAGAGGAACGCCGCAAACAGAATCTGAAAAAAGCTGCTAAACAAGCTGAAGCAGTTCATTCGTAATTATACGCTAATTTAGACACAAGAGTTGAATACAACAGCGGTAGTCTAGGACTTGTTTTTCTCGTCCAAGACTACCGCTAACTTACTTTAAATTTTGAATACGGACACCGTTTGATTCATCTCTTCCGCCCGCTTGGCAAGCATATTAGCACCTGCGGACACTTCCTCCATGGAGGCAGTAGTTTCCTCGACTACGCTTGCGACTGTTTGAGTAGAGTCGGCTGCACGTTCGGAGATTTCGGCAATTTTCTTCATAGATTCCACCATAGAAACGGTTCCTTCATTTACGGATCTTGCTTCTACAGCCGCAGTATCTACCTCACCGCTCACCTCTTCCACGGCACCGACAATTTCAGAAAAGACGTTACCGACACCTTCGACAAGCATCATACCTTCATTTAGAGATTGAACACCTTCATTCATCGAAATCACAACTTCGTCTGTTCTTAATGCGATTTCGTTGACCAGAGAGGAAATCTTGCCCGTTGCTTCACTTGCTTGTGCCGACAAATTACGTACTTCATAAGCGACAACCGCAAATCCTTTTCCCTGCTCTCCCGCTCGTGCAGCTTCTATACTCGCATTGAGTGAAAGCAAGTTGGTTCGGGCAGATATATCGCTAATCATAGCTGTGATCTGTCTAATCTCTGCAGATTTTTCGCCTAGAATATTTACCACTTCAGCGGATTGAGTTACCTTGGTATGCACATCTCTTATTTGAGAGACGGTGGAAGACATTTGGGTTTTCCCGTTGTTTGCTTTTTCTTGTGCTTGGGTTGTGAGGTTCGCCACATTCACAAAGCGATTGGTTATGCTCTCTACACTTTTAGAAACGCCTACCGTGTAATTCAGCGTTTCAGCTATATCTGCAAGCTGTGTCTGAGAACCCTCCGCAACCTGAGTGGCACTTATAGCTATCTGCTCGGTAGCAATGCTTGTCTGTTCTGCACTGGCCGTTAGCTGTTCAGCCGTAGAGGCAACCAGTAAGGAATTATCCACAACTTCCTTTAAAAGGTTACGTAGCGAATCGCACATTTCATTAAAATCGGATGCCAGCTCCCCGACCTCATCTTTGGATCGGACCCTAAGGGGTTCCACTTGCAGGTCCCCTCTCGTTACCAGCTTTATCTGTTCTGCTATTTTTAATATGGGCTTAGTGAACGATTGAGCCAATAAAAAAGAACCGATAATTCCAAGGATCGTACATATGATAGTCAAAGAAATCATCAAAAGTCTACCTGAATGGTAAGATTGACTCGATTGATTAGCTGCCTCAGTGGCATACTGCTCATTAAGCAGCTTCAGTTTATTTACATCGTCTAATGCTGCCTTATAAATAGAAGAATTTCCATGAATGATCATGTAGGCCATCACTTTGTCGTTTTCTTCCATGGCCGCAGAAACCACCTTTAGATGGCGAAGATACATTGCCCACTGACCATAAAAGTTGGTGAACAGTTCTTTTTCCTCTGCCGTAGAGGCCAAACTTTGATATTTATTTACACTCTTATCCATTGAATCTGTAGCTTTGGCTAGTTCTTCTTGATAAGTGCTGCGAGCAGCTGCATCCTCTTCGAGTATCATTCGAACGGTGAGTCTATCGATTTCTGTAATCTGCTTATCCATACCTTGAAGAAGAATAACCGCAGGTAACGACCTGTTATTTACCTTATCAGAAGCCTCCCCCATTTCCGACATCTTAATGACGCCTATAACACTTGAAAGGGACAGTACGATTACCAGTATGAGCGCTGCACTAATTATTTTTTTCTTTAATGTTAATTTAAACACCCTTATCTTCCTCCCGTGACTGGTCTCGTATCATCCCTGCTGAGCTTTCCAGTATATGCGTATTTGGCGTAAGAGCTCAGCCTTATCTATCTTTCCACTGATATAGCTTTGGATAGATGCTCCTGTGATGGCCCCATGATCAGGTGGAAGGGTTGCCATAAACGGCAGCGTCTTTCCGTTCGACATATATGACTTGATCGATTTACTCAAGGGATCGGAAGGCACTAAGTCAATATTCTTAAAGGCTGGTATAACATTAGCCTTGTTAACCAAAAGTTCCTGTCCCGACTTTTCGTATACCAGCCAGTTTAAAAATTTCTTTGCTTCCTCTTGCTGCTGCGGCGTAGTAGCTGTGGAGTCAATGAATACATACTTTGTCACACCAACTGTGATCTTTGAATTGTTGGGATCATCTGTATTATCGTTTAGCGGAAGAGGCAAGAACCCGTATTCCTCATTTGCCGTATCATTGCTCTTTATTCCATTCCAAGCCCAGTTGCCCATAAACCAAAGCCCTACCTTGCCCTCTCCCAAAGCTTTGGATCCATCCTCATACGTACTGTCCAAAGGCGCGTGTTTATTGATGTTGTTATCCTTGAGCAGATCTAAAGTTTGTACCCATCCAGACATTACATTGTTTTGGGACATATCGATGGAGTTGTTCTGCATACCTTTAACAAACTCTGGAAAACCTCCAGGTTGAACAGAATAAGCCAGAGCCAGAAGATGAGAGCCAAGAGACCAGTCCATTGGTGAAAGCATGACTGGTGCTACTCCCGACTTCTGAATTTTAGCCATTAATGAATTCAGGCTGCTTCTACTGTTGACCGAAGAAGGATCAAAAGGACCCCCTGTTGCCTTGTCCAATACTTTTTTGTTATAGATTAATCCGTAGCCTTCCACTGCAAATGGGAATCCCAGCACAGCATCGTTTTTCTTAACTGCATCAAGTCCATTTTCTATCGTATCGGCTACCCACTTCTCTTTACTTAAGTCAACGGCTTTATCCAGGAATGTCTGCGTGTCACCCGGGTCAAGCATCGACATCGTTGCTGGGCTTCCTGAGCCGTACATCGACATCAGCTTTTGATATGCAGACGTTCCCTCTGGAGCGGTTATAATTTCTAAAGATACTTCAGGGTGCTCTTGATTGTATTGTTTTGCGACTTCTTCTAATTGGGTTTTTATTTCAGATTTAGAATTCAAAAATGTAATCTTGGTCGTCTGCTGTGATACTGGTGATGCTGAACAACCTATAAACATCATTAAACATGCTAGAGAAATCGCAACTTTTAGCTGTTTTCTCATTAACTTTCCCCCTAAGGATTTACTTTGTAAATTTTATGAACAATATTCAATGTTATCGACATAATTCCCCAGGAAGATTAGAATTTTTTGGGTGGTAAATATCGGAATTCAGTTGAATAGTACAAACTGGTTGTTACGTCAAGTTGATGAACAGGAAAACGCAACAAATTTTTATCCAGTCGCGTCTTAATATGGGGGAAAGTTACTGTGCAACAAATTAATCAAAAAAAGGAGCAATCTTTTATGAACAAGGCATTCTTTGGGGCTTTTCTTGCTATCTTTTTATGTATTTCATCGTCCACTGCTTATGCAGCACAAAATCAAATCAAAATTGACGGTGTGGCTATAGCAACCGATGCAAAGCCACAAATGAAGAACAAACGTACAATGGTGCCTCTACGTGTTATTAGCGAAAGTTTGGGGGCTAACGTCGAATGGTCCGATTCCGAGGTTATTCTCACTAAAAGCGATATGAAAGTAAAATTAGCAGTAAACAAAAGCACAGCGGAGAAAAACGGTCAAAAGATACAGCTTGATGTAAAACCATACTTGAAAAATAACAACATATATGTTCCACTTCGTTTTATTGCAGAGACATTTGGCTGTAATGTCAATTACAGCAACTTTGCAGTGACTATTAATATTGAACCATTGCTCATAGACGGTGTACAAGTAAAGGCACTTCAACAGGAATACCATATGATTATGGGCGGCGTAGTTCAGCAAATTCATGGCAATGCATATAACAAAGCCATTTATAATATTTTTGCAAAAAACAAAGGCGAAAAAGTCGAAGCACCTGAAAACTATTCTTGGAGACTCACTATTGACACACCTGGGTCTTATTATAAAAATGCACAATACGATTTTTTAGACCAAAAAGGGAAAAGCTTAGCTCGTTTTGATGTGTATTCTTTAATCCAGTCCTTTCCATCCGAAGTTTTAATCGGGTATCCCAAGTTTTTGATTCATGACGTATCCAAAGATGAGTGGTACTTGTTTAGCGATAGCGCAGCAAAATCTATTAATCAGTTAATTAATAATGCTACAAATAATGGTTTTATGACGGTTATAAGTAATACAGTTGCATAATACGATTTTATCTTATTATCGTCTCTATTAGATAAAAGGCGAATTCCCAGCTGAATAAAACAGCATGGGAACTCGCCTTGTTTAAAACCTGTACAAGCTCAACTCCTACTTTTACATAGTAAAGGAGTACGGGGAGTTATTTGTCCATCTGTAGCATTTCGGACTCATAGGACTGAAATGCATTTTCCATCCCCATTACTACATCTTTAATCTTCATATATCCTTTGGTATACGGCTCCGAATCACGAATTTCTTCCCACATATAGTGATATTGCTTCATATCCTCTGTTTCGCATACAACGAAATCCGTATAGTCCTTTCCGGGCAGTGCTTCTGCATCGAAAAAACGAACCTGAACATGTTCGCTGTACTTCTGAATACGAGCCTGCAAGGCCCCCGCATGTTTGCGGCGTTCTTCCCGAGGAAGAGCCAACCAAGAAGGGTAGAATTCCAATAATACAATCATCATATAACGCATATGCCTATCTCCTTTTTAGTGAAGCTTGAATGGATTTATCGTTATTGTACGCTGCTTGTCTGCCAAGCCGCATTAACATAGGTTAATGCGGCTTGCTGCGCAGCAAACGACTAAGTGAGACGGGGGATACACCTATGTACGAAGCTATATGGTATTGTGCAACTCGTTTGTCTAACCCGGGATACTTGAGAAGAAAGGCATCATAACGTTCCCTAGCAGAAAGATATAACAATTCGCGTTCCCGTTCCTCTTTGCGAATGTACAGTCTTTCTACGCTTTTACGCACGAATCTTTCCCACATATGGCTTGTATCCATAAGCTCCTTTAATACGTAATATGGAATTTCAATAACAACCGAATCTTCCATGGCCTCAATCGTAAAAGTGGATGGTTTACCTTGAACCATAGCGCCATAAGAGGTTACATAATCATCTTCTGGTGAAAAACCAACATTATACTCTCTGCCATCTGCCAAAGTATAAAACAAACGGAATAATCCCTCCGAACAAAAATAAGCGTGTTTCACAGGTTCCCCTGTTTCAATAAGATATGTCCCTTGCTGAACATGCCTCACACGGGTTTGCTCTACAAACCTGTTCCAATCCTGATCTATAATTGAGGCTTGATGAGCCATATTTTCTAATGAACGATAATATAATTGCATCTCCTCACCACCCCACAAAACGTTGATTAAGAAATCAAAGATACCTTTAGGACTATATAAGAAAACAGGGGCTATCCCACAGGTCTGGGTAGACCTGCAGGACAACCCCAGTGATGTATTCTATCAGGCTTCCGTAGCATCCTCTTCCACGAAAAGAGACACCTTGCGTATACCGTCGGCTCCGATCACGACAAGACCCTGATCCGACAGGCGGATTTCAGGGATTACGACCAGTGCGAGCAGCGACAGTGTCATTAGCGCGTTGTTCAACATGCAGCCGGATTGCTGAAGTGCCTGGCTGATGCTTTCGGACTGCGCAGCTACCTCAGCAAACGGAGCTGGGGACATCAGCCCGGCAATCGGAAGCGGGAAGCGCGTCTCACCCGAGGCGGATACGACCACCACGCCGCCACGCAGGGCAACGGCCTGCTTCGCCGCCTGGGTCATGAGCTCGTCATCATTGCCGATGACGAGCAGGTTGTGACTATCATGCGCTACGGTCATGGCAATTGCGGCTGGCTCGGTGAAGCCGACGCCTGTCACAAGTGCTACCGCGTGGCTGCCACTGGCATGATGCCGCTCGAAAACGGCGATTTTACACAAGTCTTGTGCAGGATCTGATGCAACTTCACCATCACGCACCGGAACGGTCATCCGCACTTCCTTCGTATCCACGTGATTTTCCGTGACACGAATTACTCGTACAGGTACATTCCCTTCCTGCACTGGAGCCGCAATACAGAAATCTGCGGCACTCAGCTCTCGACCCAAATGGACCGTGTCCATTACTTCCGCAGGATAAACGAAGCCGTCCCAGTCGGCGACCATTTGACCGTACTCGGCCACCAGTTGACCCGCTGCAATGGTAGCCGTCACATTCACTTCGGCCAATCGGCCATCAAGCAAGATAATATCGGCAATCGCACCAGGAATGATCGAGCCGATGTCCCGTGCTACGCCGAAGCGCTCTGCCGTATTCAGCGTTGCCATTTGAAAGGCAGTCACTGGCTTAACGCCCTGCGCAATGGCATGACGGACAACGAAATCCATCTGCCCTTCATGGAGCAAGGATTCGGCGCTGCGATCATCCGTCACCAGCATCATACGGCGCGTGTCGAGACCCATTTCCGTGCTGGCACGGATCGTCTCGGCCACATCATGCCATGCGGAGCCTTGCCGCATCTTGGCATACATGCCGAGCCGAATACGCTCGGCTACATCCTCGGGCGTGACACATTCGTGATCGCCCGTAATTCCTGCGGCTGCATAGACCGGCAGCCGCCAATCATCGGAGGCCCATGTAAAATGGCCATCTGCCACCTTGCCGGCGCGCAGCGTGGCCTGAATTTCCCCGATCATCACGTCGTCGCCATAGACGACGCCAGGGAAATTCATAACTTCGCCCAGCCCGATCATATCCGGGCCCCAGCTTAGAGCCTCTGCGACTTCCGCCGGACCGAAAGAGGCACCTGTCGTTTCCAGCTCTGGGCCTGTGGAAGGCACGCACGAAGCTACCTGCATGTAAGCAGCCAGCGGTGTCGTGCGTGCTTCGTCCAGCATCAGACGAAGCCCTTTTAGACCCAGCACATTGGAAATTTCATGTGGGTCAAAAAAACCGCCCGTCACGCCCAGCGGCAGTACAGCCTTCGCGAATTCAGTTACGGTGAGCTGTGTGCTTTCGATATGACAATGTCCGTCCAGCAAACCCGGTGCCATATAGCGGCCTTCCGCTTCAATGATTACGGTGTCTTCTCCAATCGTATGGCTAACGTCTCTACCGACATATGCGATACGAGAGCCTTGCACAGCAATAGACATGCCCGGTAACAATTCGCCCGATACCACATTGACCAGCGTTCCTCCGCGGATCACCAGCGATGCCTTGCGCTCCCCTCTAGCTGTAGCTATCAACTCGGGTACACAGTCCGCCAGCGGCGGGCGTTGAAATACTCTCTTCATGTCCATTACGTTTGTAACCTCCGTTTATGCTTCTTACCTGTTTGGCTTATTTGCTTATGTTACTGGAATACGCTCAACAATGCCAGCCGCCCCTAAAGAACATGGTCACTTTATTCCACTTTACGGATATACGTCTCCGATTCCTGCGAACTCACGAATGGCGTAATCTCCCCTATGCTATATATATGCAGCAAATGCATCGCTCGCGTACAGGCCGTGTAGAACAATTTACGCTCACTCTCACGCTGGTATTCTTGGACTGATCCGTCATAAATGAGAACCGCATCAAACTCCACGCCTTTCGCCAGGTAGGCCGGAATGATATGAATCCCCTTTTCAAAAGCAGGGGTTGTTTTCTTAATTAATTTTGGCTTTACTGGCAGTTGTCCTTCCAGTGCTTCGTAGGCTGCCGCGCTTTCATCAGCATTTTTACAGATCACTGCGATGGATTCATAACCCTCTGCCAGCAATTTTGTAACATTCCCGGCAATCAGTTGGTGTAGCTTTTCACGCGAGTTCACCTCGGTTACCAGAGGCTTCTCACCCTTACGGTTAAACGGAACAATATGCTCTCCCCCTGCTACCATCCCCCGGGTAAACTCTACAATCTCCTGTGTTGAGCGATAGCTGCGTGTCAGGGAAATCATCTCGGTCTGGTCTGCTCCATACAGGTCATACAATGGTTCTGCATCCTGAAGCACCGAAGCATGGGCATAGATGGCCTGATTAAAATCGCCGAGTGCCGTCATTTTAGCCTGCGGAAATAATCGTTTAAAGAAAGCCAGCTGGAATGGTGAATAGTCCTGTGCCTCATCAATAAACACATGACGGATGTTACTATTGGAACGGAAGCCCAGCATCAGCTCACGCAAATATAAAAAGGGCGTCACATCCTCATACGCTAATTCTCCAGCCTGAATTCGTTTCAGAGTTTGCCGACTAATTTCACTCCAGTTGACGGGTAGCTCTGCATGATTCGACAGTTGGCTTAATAACGTCTCGTTCATAAACAACTCGCTGTATAGACGGGTTGTATCCACGAAGCGGAGTGCCTTAATCCACTTGCGCAAGGGCTTTAAGCGGTCACTGACCACCATACGTGCCAATATTTCTCTTTCACGTGTAAAGTCGTCGAAGGTATCGCCTTTATTCTTGGATTTACGGCGCATGCGGTTATATGCACGCTGATAATCCTCCGGCTCCATCAGATCCATCTGCTGGTCCACCCAAGGAGCGGAGCATTCTTCCTTACCAAAGCGGGCCAGCTCTTTGAGCATCCAATCGCGTAGCAGTTCCAATCGGTTCGCCAGCCGCACAGCCGAGTCGAATTCATAAAACTTGCTTGCCATTTGCTCTACTGAGATCACCTCACGTCCCTGAAAACGAACAGGTTTAAAACGCATTCCCTCCTGTTCCAGATGCGCCTTGTAGCCTGTAATCACATGTAAGAACGTCTTGGATGACTTAAAACGGATACCTTCCATCCTAGCTTCATACCCAGGCTGTGACGACGCTGATAGCACATATTCCAGCTGCTCAAAAGGATCTTCTAACTGAAACTCCCGGCCCAAACGCCGTTCCAAATATTCCTGAAACGTGGCCTGAAGCATATTTTCCTCACCCAATTCAGGCAATACCGTCGAAACATAACTGTTAAACATGGGGTTTGGCGAAAATAACACGACCTGATCCGCTCGCAAGCGATCCCGATACTTATACAGCAAATACGCTACTCTCTGAAGCGCTGCAGAGGTTTTGCCGCTTCCTGCCGCTCCCTGAACAATAAGCATGCGGCTTCGGTCATCACGGATGATGCGATTCTGCTCCTTTTGAATGGTAGCGACAATACTTTTCATTTGAGCATCCGAGCTCCGGCTTAATACGGCTTGAAGGAGTTCGTCTCCAATGGTGACGCCTGTATCGAACATAAAGCGAATCTGTCCGTCACGGATTGAGAATTGGCGTTTGAGCGTCAGTTCTCCTTCCATCTCTCCTGCTGAGGTCTTATAAGAAGCGGGACCTGGCATGTTATCGTAATAAAGATTCGAAATAGGCGCACGCCAGTCGTAGATCAGAAATTCCTCATCCTGATTATCCAGCAGGGAGGCAATCCCCAGATAAATGCGTTCCGCAGTCTGCCCTTCCTCAGCAAAATCAATGCGTGCAAAATAGGGTGAGTCCAGCAACTTTTTCAAACGCCCTAGCGCCTCAGTGGAATGCTTGTGTCTTCGTTCCCGCTCAGACAAAATCTCAGACTGCTGACGCAAACTGGTGGACGTCTCTCCCACATCATCCGCCTCACTGAAATTGATCGTTACCTCATCCCAGAAGTCTTTACGCATATCGACAACATCGCCGCGCACAGAACCAACCTCTGTCTCCAGCTTCCGAATACGCCCGCTAATGACTGCGGTCACATCTTCTACTCTTCGTTGTTCCTCATTCCATTGCTGCTCAGTAGTCACTGACATCGCTCCTGTTCCGTTTCCTCCTGCTCCGCGCAGGGCTCCCTTGCGTACAAACTATGCTCTATTATGGACCCGGGTATACTCATCGCATCCCCCTGATCCGGGAAAATTGACTATTCCTTTGAAGCATGCTATAATGTAACAAGAAGTGTGTTAACAACTTATGCAATACGGTTTTACGATGTAAAACATAGCATCCTCTATTGTAGCAAGTTCAGTCCCTGTTCGCAACCAGTGGGCTTTTTTTGTATTTTCTGGCAATCTTCCATTAGCCTGTTCCTACATCCTTGAATTCATGACATAAAAAAGCGACCGTCCATCTGATTGATGAATGCGGTCGCCTTTTCTTTTTTTCGAAATTGCCTATCGACTCTCTTCCACAGGATGAATATGGTCGGCCAGTCTGCTTAATCGCTCCAGCTGATGACCATAGTCGTACATCGTCGCAGCTACGATGGAAAGCCGCAGCATTCCCTCCTCACAATGGTCAAAACGTGTAATGGCATGCTTCATAAAATCGCCGTTGGCCTGCTGAAACAATTCACTTTCATCCTCATTTGGTTTCAGTTTATTTTCGAATTTCAGCAGAGCGTGCTCGTGGAAACGAATCAGCCGCTCCAGATGATCGTCAAAAAACGCATCTGTTCCCTTTGGACGTAAAGACTGGAAGTAGTGCCTTTCCACCGCATCCAAGACCTCGTATCCTTTGTGCAAACTTTCGAGCATTTGTTTGTATACGACCATTTGTCTCGTCTGACTAAACTTGGTGCGCTTGAGCTTTTTCTGCTCCTCTTCGAACAAATGATATTTGTCCGAGAGTGATTTAATAGCTCCCTGCAAATTTCCCTTTTCCTCTCTAAAGACAGACTCCTTAATCTCATCTGAAATGGCGGTTCGCAGCAGCAAGGACATGCTGTTAAATACATTTTGAATCTGATTGATAAACTGCCTTTTCGGTTTGGGAGGAAAAACAGTAATGTTGATGACAAAAGCAGACACAATCCCGATCAGAGTCAGCGCAAAGCGGGTTACTGCAAATTTCCAGTCCCCTGAAGCTTCCATGACAGAAACAACGGTCACGAGTGTCAATCCAACCGTATCAGCCATGTTTATTTTCAGACATATCATAAGTACCAATACACATACCAGTCCGACCGCAATCGGCTCATTCGAAAATACCATTCCGCCCAGCAACGCCATGACTGCACCTAATGTGCTTGTTTGGAGTTGATCCAGAAAATAACGCCACGACCTATATATCGACGGTTGCATGGCAAAAATAGCGGCTATCGCTGCCCCCACAGGCGAATGGGTGTTCAAAAGCGTGCTCAGAAAAAGGGCGAGCGTCACTGCGATTCCCGTTTTTAACACCCGTGCTCCAAAAGCCAAAGCCATCCCTCCTGCTTACCCTTCAAATTTATTCATACCGAATTACTATAATGAAATTTCAAGACAAAGTCCATGTTTTATTATTACCCAAAACCATTGGAGATCAGGAATATTTATGAAATGTATAGTTCCTGCTAGGATACATATCAACAGAATTTCCCTATCTGCATCAACATCGCAGAAGGATCTCATCGTGCCATGGATTAGTAAAATCTGAGAAGAGCACCCGTCCGCAGGGCAACTTTTACAAAACCCGGCAAGCCCGTAAACAAAATCATGACACAATAAAAGCCGGAGCCTCCAAGCGGACTCCCCTGGAACGTCATAGGATAAATGAGAATGGCGGAGGAGGAATGAAGGCATGCTTCGAGTCGCATTATTTACAGACACGTATACGCCTGATGTCAATGGCGCTGCTCTGACACTGGAACGATGGATTGGCTATTTGGAGACACACGGGGTATCTACTCTTGTCTTCGCACCGGAGGCAGACCATCATCTGTCCTCGGGGCCGGGCGTGGAGCGTTTTCGAAGTATTCCCTTTTTATTGTACCGGGAATGTAGACTAGCGATCCCTAACGCCAAACAAATCAACGAGCGCCTGTCAGCCTTTTCCCCGCATCTAATTCATGTCGCTACTCCGTTTAACCTTGGCCTGTATGGAACAAGCTACGCTGCCAAACACCATATTCCACTTGTCGCCTCCTATCACACCCACTTTGATAAATACCTCGAATATTACAAGCTTCGCTGGCTTGAACCTGCGTTATGGAAATACATGCTCTGGTTTCACAGACATTGTGAAAGGGTATATGTCCCCTCTCGGTCAACCATGGAATTGTTACGCAATAAAGGAATGGGACAGCTCGAAATCTGGGGTAGAGGAATTGATACTGACCGCTTCCAGCCCACAGTGAATCGCGAAGCGATATGGGAAAAATGGGGCGTTCGTGCAGACGCATTTGTGATTTTGTATGTGGGCAGACTAGCACCGGAAAAGGGGATAGACACGTTACTGGATTCCTATCTCCAGTTACCCGACGACGTCCGCGCAGCCTCAGTGCTGGTCATTGCAGGAGATGGCCCATTGTTTAAGTTCAAAACTGCAGCAGATATCGGAATGCCAGAGCACGCAGTTCACTGGCTTGGTTTTGTAAAAGGACCGGAATTAGCTGAACTGTACGCTGCAGCCGATGTATTCCTCTTTCCCTCCACTACGGAAACCTTCGGTAACGTCGTTTTGGAAGCTATGGCCTCCGGCACACCCGTGATCGGCGCCAATGAAGGCGGGGTCAAAGATAATGTAATCCATAGGAAAACGGGGTTACTGTGTCCAGCTGGAGATGCCGCTGCCTTTGCCAAAGCTGTACACCTGTTGTACGAGGATGTCCCACTTCGAGACTTTTTGTCCAGAACCGGTAGAGCATACAGTCTGGAGCAGACGTGGGACCGTATTTTTGAGCGGCTGCTGGACAGCTACATGGATGCAGCGACCCTGCATCTCGACAGCCGCCCTGTGACGCGAATATAGCCTTCAAAAACATCGGACTTTCAAGAAACCCTGCTATACCTTTAGCTGTTTGAGCAGCTTGTTATGTACCCCGCTTAACAAAATCACCGCTGTCAGGGCACCGATGAACGCAAGGAGCATATCCCATTGAGTATCCCATACATCTCCCTGTGTCCCCAAAAAGGCTTCTGCCGCCGTACCGGTTGCCTTGGCTACGGCAAACTCAATCAGTTCGTACACAGCACTGATCGCAAGACACACACTAACCGTTAGAAAAGTGAGCCAGCTCCCGCTTCCCAAAGCCGTCTTACGCAGCAGCACTTCCCTGACAATGAGTGCAGGCACAAAACCTTGCGCAAAATGCCCAAGTCGATCATAATAATTGCGCTCCAGCCCAAACGTATCCCGAATCCAGTTGAACAGAGGCATTTCGGCATAGGTATAGTGCCCCCCGACAATCAGGATGAGTGCATGTAGCCAGATTAGGGTGTATACCAGATTGGTAAACCGAAATCGACGGTAAAGAGCCGCCAGCAGTATAGCTCCTAAAACAGCTGGGAGAACTTCCAGTACCCATGTAAAATAATCCGCCGGACGAACCAAGGACCAAATGAGAGCAAGCACCAGCAGTACAAGTAAAATAAGCGGATAACGATCATTTTTAGACCATGCCGTTGCCTGATTCATACATTATTCCTCCTAAGCCCAAAGCTCTTATCCTTCATTCATTACAATATGTTTGACACGTCCAACCTGTCCGTCTACCAAACGCACTTTAATTCCATGCGGATGACGTGGGGAATTGGTCAATATATCCTTCACCGTTCCTCGCGTTAGCTTACCCGTGGGCTGATCCTTTTTAAGCACAATATCCACCTGAAGACCAGCGCGGATATCAGATCGGTTCTGTCCATTCATTGTAGCTATTCCTCCTTTGCTTTTACATTTTATCTTATGATGATATTTAGCCACTCAGCCCCATCGTAATCACCAGCGATGCCATTCGTCCCGGCGGCTATTCCCCATCCAGGCCACACACATCATGGATATATAGCTAACGAGCAAAATAACGAAGACCATCCCGCTAAACTCCACAAAATGAGTGCGTTGCAAGGAATCCGCCCATATGGAGAATACTTGTGTGTACAACTGGGACGGTGCAGATACAATATCCCATGAGTTTCCTCGAAAGAAACGGCCAATATAAATACCTAGGCTACTTAGCAGGAGTACCGCCAGCATAAACAACCAGCTGACAAGCCCGCCCCGTGCACGTTGCACCAACTGTCGTACAGATTCAAGTGATACAACTCCCATGGTGAGACCAAGCACAGCTACCAGCAGCATCCCTAATGCATGATTCCAAAAGTACGGATTGCCCCAAAAACGCTGCTCCCCGAGAAATGGATACCTGGCAAATACATGCAGCAAATCTGTGATCAAATAAGGCGTATTGGGATAAAAGAAAAGCCATCCAGCCCCTATGACCCAGAGCAAAAATGTCCTTGTTCCCCTTCTCCACGAGCAATGAATGACATCTAGCAAAAGCGTCAACAGCATAGGAATCCAGGCCAGCATCATATTCCACCAAATAAAAAGATAAGGGCGGCCCCCTGAGGGCAGTCGCACGTTAATGATCCACAATGTACTAATTACGGAGCATAAGGCCAGTGCAATAAAAATATAAAGTTTAACTGGATAATTTAACGATCTTAAACGGTCATACATATGTTTCTTTCCCTCCTTGTAACCGTCCATCCTTCTTGACGTTCCAATTTACACCTATTCTGGACAGTGTACACCACAATGGCTTCAAGCTCAATGGAAGCGCTCCACTCTGCATAAAATGAAGATAAAAAAGCATCTATTCTCCCGGGGTTGACCTCATATTCCTGGGAGACAGATGCTTACTGTATTTCAGACTTCATTTCACAGGTAAAGCGATATACGAATGCAGATCTTCTGATCAAAAGGAGCCCTCCAATAGGCTCAATCTTAGGCAGCATTTCCCGGGTAATGCTGTAATTCAGCTCCCCCTGCTCAAACCCTACTCACGGATTTCTCTACATGCTCTCAGCCGGCCGGATGAAGAGGAACTTCATTGTCCATCATCTACTTCAAGGCGGATGAGCTTTAACTGTCCTCTAACCTTGTATCCAATTGATCAATGATTGCACCGTCAATGCACCTGGCGCAGCTACCTCAAATGCGGAGGCACCGTTACGCAAGGCCAGAAATTCCACGGTTTTAGGAACACCGGGAGCCAGATCCAGATGGTTGTCACTGAAAATCCCCTCCTGCTCTGCGGTCAGCCACACATGTCTGGCAAGTACATCCGAACAAAGCGTGAACCTACTGCCTCCACTTCCCGGTATCTCCGTCACTTCAATTTTCGCCTGCGGTAAATCCATCTCTTTCGTACCTGCAAAATAAATTTCGCTGGCGGCCACCTGCTCACCGTTTTGTATCAGACGTGCGACCAGCATATGCTCCGTACGATCCAGGCCATTCAGCCATTTGTCAGTAGGCAGTATATGTACGATCCCTGCGCCGCCTGCTTGCTGTTCTACCTTAATGTTCTCTTCACGAATAGCCTGACTGCCACGGATATGCAAAAGTGTCAGCCGCAGCGTACCCGCTATCGGCTCTAGCGTATCGTTAACCAGATGCAGCTCTTTACTCCCCTGTTCCGTATCTACTGCACTCAACAGCACATCGGCAAAGCTGCGTTTAGCCGTATATTGAAGCGCCTTCCAACGACCAAAATAGTCCATACTTGACCAGGAAGCAACGGGCCAGCAGTCATTCATCTGCCAGTATAATGTCCCCATGCAATAAGGCTTGTGACGACGATGGGCCTCAATGGCCATTTTCATCGCCTCTGCCTGTAAAACCTGGCTCATGAGCAGAAAACATGGAAAATCCTTGGGTTGCCGCATGTACCGTCCCATGTATTCTTGAATCAGGCGATTGCCCGAGCCGTTCTTCTGATGTGCCAGCATCACCTCAGATTCCAGTTCCAAATCCTTCTCTTCCGCATAAGCGCGAACAGACTTGTATTCAGGAAAGGACTGAAAACCATACTCACTCATAAAACGGCCCACATGTACGTGATAATTTTCAAACGGCTCAGACGCATGCCATACTCCCCAATAATGGATGTCTCCCGCTGTGGAGGACGGATGAGCATGCTGGTTTCGATCTCCGGTCAGATCAATTAGCGGTGAGGAGGGCCAATATGCCGTCTGCGGAGTCCAGGCATTTACCGCCTCCGGTAAAATCCGGTGGAAAAGCGTTTCATAATCTTCCCATAGGCGTTCCCGTTGCTCAGGCGTGTAGGCCTTTTTCCAGCCCCAGCCTGCATTTTCTTCGTAATGCGCCCATGCGGAATCAATCTCATTATTGCCGCACCATAACGCAATGCAAGGATGATGGCGCAAACGCTTGATGTTATCTTCGGCTTCCTGCGCTACATTGTCCAAAAAAGCCTGATCCCCCGGATACATGCTGCATGCGAACATAAAATCTTGCCACACGAGCAAGCCGTATTCATCACAAAGGTCATAAAATACGTCTTCTTCATAAATACCGCCACCCCACACCCGCAACATATTCATATGTGAGGCGGCCGCACTGGCAATTTCATGCCGGTATCGTTCCAACGTAACTTCGGCAGCAAAGCTGTCATTCGGAATATGGTTGGCTCCCTTTACAAACACGGGGATTCCATTCAGCTCAAAATAGAAGCTCTCCCCTGCCGTATCCCGCTCACGTATAAGACGGATCGAACGAAGTCCCGTTTTCACTGATTTTTCCGCAATTACTGCTTCCTGTGCTTGCTCCTTCAATTCGGCTACAAACGTATACTGATGCGGCTCCCCCAGCCCACGACACCACCACAGCTTCGGCTCCTTCATATCCAGCTCCAGCTCTACTGTTTGCTTTCCCTTCAGAAGACGAACCGGCTTGGACCACACCCTGCCATCAGCAGAAATACACAACTCGGCATCTCTAATCTCATTTGCACTTTCAATCTCTACCATTGCTGTGAGTTCAGCCCTCTCGGTACTCACTTTGTCCTGTCGAATAAACAAGTCTCTTACGACCAAACCAGACCAAGCTTCAATTCGGACCTCTCTCCAGATCCCGCTCGTCACCAGCCTCGGCCCCCAATCCCAACCATAGTGATAGGGAGCCTTACGAGCGAAAACGCTTACTTTTTTATCAGACAAGCCACCTATCTCGGACTGATCATTCGGTGCGGGGAGTCCATAGCCCAACCTTTCCAGCTTAGGCACATCTTCCGTAATCGGAGAGCGAAAATGGATTTCAAGCCGATTTTTCCCTTGCTGAACAAATGCCTTCACATCCTGTCTCCATACCCGAAACATATTATTGGCCGATATGACAGTTTGACCATTCACTCTTACATCTGCGTAGGTGTCCAGACCTTCCAACACCAGCTCTACACATCGACATTGAAGCTGATTTGCATCTATCTCAAAATAGGCTTCGTATATCCAATCCTGCTTATCAATCCACTGTACCTCCATCTCGTTCATACCGATAAAAGGATCAAGAATTTTGCCATGTCGCAAAAGATCGGTATGCACACAACCCGGTACTTTCGCACTGAGCCACTCATCACTATGTGCTTCCCTAAACCTCCAGCCATCCAACCCTATCACATTAATCATCGTCGCAAGCCTCCCTATAAGGATGATTGGGAACATCTGGATCACTCATTAACATAACAAAAATAACATTAAGCTAACAAATCAGTCAATTGTTTTTTTGGAACAATCGGTAAAACACAAAATAAAAGTCGCCCTCTACCCCTAAACAGGCTAAAAGCGACTTCCCTCGTCTTCACTGTGGATCAAATTCATCCCACATATCCGGACATCAACTATATTTGATTGTGCTAAAGGGACGATCACGATCATCATTTTCCCGGCTGAGCCGTGGCGCGTGAACTTCCCGTACGAGTAAATCAGCGTGTAGCAATTTTTTTTCCACAGGTGAGTTTGGGTTCATGATGCGCCATAATAATTGGTCTACCGCCCGCATCCCCAACAGTTCCTTATCCACTCTCACCGTGGCATAAATCGGCATTTGATCATTCGTATCGTCAAACCCAGTTACCCCGCATCGCCTCGGCACGTCAATCCCCTTTCCTTTCAGCACTTCCACGACTTGCGAAGCAGTCACATCATTAGCGCAAACAAAAACCTCTGGCAACTCATCCTCGGGCAACTTGTCCATTTCCTCAGCAAGCGCCTGCGCTCCCCCATAAATAAGGGCTTTGTTTTGCCGTAATTCTACTCCGCTCATTTCCAGTGTGGACCGAAAAGCTTCCCAACGTTCATAGAAACTGTGAGCATCGTCAATATGACCCACAAATTGAAAGTGATCATACCCCTTGCATAGCAAATCCTTCATTAATTCATTCATGCATGTGCGATTATCCGTAAACACCGCATCACTTAAAAATGCAGAATCCCAATGATCCACCATGACAACCGGAATACCCATTCGATAAATGTTCAGCAATAACGTAGTTGAAATCGTTCCTACAGTGATAATCCCTTTAATGGCCTCTGGATTCAGTAAAGAAAACATATCGTCAGTTGAAGGCTCCGTTAGCGTGATCATATCCAATCCCCTGCGGTTCAGACGCTCGGAAATCCCTTCAAATACAGGTCCCCAGTACTTGGACTCCCGATTCTGGTGTCGAATATTCGGAAATAACACCAGCACCGTACCCGACCATTCTCTGGCATCTGTGTCCCGAGGCTCTACCCCAGTCATTTTGGGATGACTGCGAAAATAGCCCATCTGGGCAGCAAGCTTAACCAGCAGCGCCCTTGTCTCTTCACTTACACCGGGTTTGCCTGACAGTGCACGCGAAACAGCAAACTTTGAAACGCCCGCCGCATCCGCAATTTCCTGTAATGTTACTTTTCCACGCATCTCCTCACCCAACCCTATTCGAAATCTTTTTCTACCTTAGTCTTCTAAATATACAGGTATGCCTATAAACTGGTACCATCGTAGCATACTTTGTTTTAGATCATCAAACGATGGATTTGCACAAATCCACACCTTTCATTTAAATATGTTTGCTTAATAAAAAACAAAACACATAACAAATAAACATAAATAACTTGACGTAAGGTTCTTTATTTCCTACAATTTACTATTGAAAGCACTTACATTGTGTAAATCATACTTATTAAGGGGGATTTGCAGATGTTCACGAACAGGTCGGTACAACAATGCTCTATCCTGCTCCTGGCTTTGCTGCTGCTTGTTACAACGGGCTGCGCGAATGGCAAAGGCGGTACGGCAGAAAAGGAAGACCCCAATGACACCAGTCCCATTACATTTACGTTCTTTGGCGGTGACTCAAGCTCCAACTGGAACAACATGAAGGACGCTGTCGGGCAGGAAATAACCAAGAAAACGGGTGTTACACTCAATGCCGAACATGCTGTCAACGGTCGAGGCGAGGAAAAGTTTGCTTTAATGGCTGCTAGCGGAGAGTACCCTGATCTCGTGTACCCCAAAGGAGACATTGGAAAGCTGGTCGATGCCGGAGCACTCATTGACTTAACCGACCTGATTGATAAATACGGTCCTAACATTAAGAAAGTGTATGGAGATTATTTTAACCGTATTAAATATAGTAGTGAAGATCCCGCCATTTACACCATCCCAACCAATTTGGGCGTAGATCACATCGCGTTTGATGCACAAGCAGGCTTCGAAATCCAGCATCAAGCCCTTAAGAAGCTCGGATACCCCAAAATTCGCACCGTTCAAGATTTTGAAAAAGCACTTAAAGATTATGTCGCCAAATACCCTACTACTAATGGCCAGCCTACCATTCCCTTATCGCTCGATGCCGAGGACTGGAAAATGCAGATTACTGTGACAAACCCGGCAGTTACGGCTACAGGTGGACCAGACGATGGCGAATATTATATTGATCCTAAAACACACAAAGCCACTCTTCACTACAAACGCCCAGAAGAGCGAGAGTATTTCCGTTGGTTAAACCATATGTACAATGAAGGTCTGTTGGATAAGGATACTTTTGTACAAAAAAGCGATCAGTACAAATCCAAAATCGCCGCAGGTCGTGTCATTGGACTGATTGATCAGGAATGGAACTACCAGGATGCCGAAAATGCGCTCAAGGCAGCAGGTAAGGATGAATACACCTACTCCCACTTTCCAGTCACTTTAAATGAGCAATACGAGGATCATTCCCTCCAGCCCATTGGTTTCGATACTGCGTCCGGGATCGGCATCACAACTTCATGCAAAAACCCGGTGCGAGCGATCAAGTTTCTGGACTTCCTGGCCTCGGACGAAGGACAAATTTTGCGTAATTGGGGAATTGAAGGCCAGCATTACAATGTAGAGAATGGCAAACGAGTCATTCCTGCAGCTGTGCAAGAACGCAAAAACAAAGATAATGCTTCTTTTAGCAGAGAATCAGGTATCGGTTTGTATTGGATATGGGGACCACATTACGGCGATAGCGTTAAGGACCCTACTGGCAACTATTACACAACCAATTATCCGGAGATGATTACCGAAAATTATAGTCAAGCGGAAAAAGAATCCCTTCAGGCATATAAAGCCCGGACATGGAAAGACTTATTCCCGAACGAAAAGGATTTTCCGGTAAAAGAGTGGGGAGCCGCCTACAACATGCCTGTTCCGACCAATACAAATTACAATGTTATTTATCAAAAGTCGCAGGACATTGTACGCAAACGGATTCCTGAGGCCGTACTCGCCAAGCCAGATCAATTCGATGCCGTGTATGACCGCATGCTCCAAGAGCTGGATCAGGCGGGTGTACCAAAGGCTGAAGAAATCTTCACTGGCCTGATCCAAAATCGTCTGAAGTTATGGTACGGGGAGAAGTAAAGTCTGATTACTTATGAAGGTGCATAGGGGCTGACAGCCAGAACCTGTTTAGCCCTTTTTTGCACTAAACATTCTGCTTTGTTGCTTTTTCTTTCCAGGAACTATTTTTCCTTGACCCCCGACGGACATAAAGCAACAAAAAGATTGGGATCAATGCGATCCCGCCACACAGCATCCACGATATCTGAATAGGTGTTTGATCTGAAGCAAGATTGGTAAAATTACGGCTTACGATGCCTGTCACGATTAAACCTATACACATGCCTAGTTGGGAAATGGCAGAATCCAGAGATAGCAGTGTTGAACGATACTCATTAGAGATCCTTTTGTTCAGAAAAATTTGTTTGGCAACCGGATACATCCCTCGCCCAATTTCATAGATTAAAAAGGTAAGCAGTACAGGATAAAACGTGTTGAAAGCACCCGCTAAAATGAGCCATATCCCAATCATCCCGCAAGCATACATGAGTATATGTACATCACTATAACGGGCGCCTAGCCTTCGAACCAGATAGCTTCCCAAAGTCATACATAGTGAATAACCTGCCTTGATCAATCCCATAATCCAAATCCCTTGTTCAGAAAGACCGACCAGACGTGGCTGTTGAAATGTATTCCCCGCCGAGTTTGAAAAGCTGATAAATAAACCAATGATAAACACAATCCAGATCGACTTATTTTCAAAACCGATACGGACACTTTCTCCGATAATCGTTTTAATACGAGTAGCAGATGTTTTTCGATGGGTAATATTCTTCTCTTTCATATAAAAGCAGCATAGAAAAATACACAGGATAATAGATACAATGCTGGCCACCCAGGGAAGTGAATAGTTAAAAGTTGCGAGAAAGGCCCCCAACAGACCGCAAATAAATCCCGAAATGTACTGTATACTGTTAGAGGTTGTAAAAAGAACTTCCATCGGCTTATCGCTGTTTTCCACAACCCAGGATTCCAACGAGCCTGATTGCAAGCATATTGCCAGACCCCCAAAGACTTGTGCGAACACAAGCAGCCACATGTGATCTACCCAAACGAACAACACACTGTAGACTAGAAAACAACAAAGCCCCAGAACAACAGAAATTTTCCTTCCATACTTGTCTGCAATAGCTCCTGTTGGTATTTCAAACAGAAAAATACTTACAAAGAATACAACCAGCAAGAAATTCGCACTTTGCAGAGAAAGTCCTTTAGCTAATAGAAATAGAATAAGCGTAGTTCCCGTGATTTCACTCATAAAAAATTGCAGAAAGCTGACGGAGTAAAATAGCTTATGTGGCCTCACTTTCAGGATTCCTTTGTTTTCTCTACAGCCTCATACTCACTTCGCAACATTCCCATCTGAATAATGTCATAGTACTGTCCTTCCCTGAATAGCTTTTCCCGTAGCCGCCCTTCCTCCTTGAAGCCACATGCCAGATAGCAACGATATGCACGTTCATTGAACGCATACACCTCCAGTTCCAGCCGATGCAGGTTCAGCGAATGAAACGCAAATTTTTGTATCAGCCGGATTGCTTCCCGCCCATAGCCCTTGCCCAGGTCACCGCCACGCCCGATTACAATCCCAAGGGTGGCATGCCGATTCACCCAGTTAATTTTGAATAAATCGAGTTGTCCAATATAGTCCAATGTGTCTTTATGAGCAATGATAAAGCCCTTGATCTCAGAGTTGCCGTCAATCATCATCTGTACAAACGATTCACTATTAGCCAGTGAATGCGGATAGATAAATACGTCGCTTAAACCATGTGTGATTTCCGGGTCATTGACCCATCTTCGGATATCAGGTATATCCTCCTGACGGTACTCTCTTAAAACAATTCGTGCTCCAATGATATGTGGCATCGTCAGCTTCCTCCCTATATGTATTTGTTCTGGTAATACGCTAACACCTCGCCATCTCTTTACGCTCCCATTAATCTCACAAACTCCAGAAAACGTGTACCTTTATAATGAACCTCCCCGCGATCCCCGATTACAATCATTCCAAAATCCGAACCCTTTACCTTCAGCTCCTTACGTTCACCTCCTTCAAACTCAAAGGTGATATAGTAATCGGTCGAAGCTGAAAAATCACCCGATCCCCCACGCACTCTAGTTCGCTTATCCACAACCTTGCATGAACGTTGAACCTGTTCGGCTGCTTGATTGGAAAGGCCCGCTCCGATTGTTTTCACAATCCCCGTAATAATTACAATAGCAATAAGTCCAAACACGATAAAAAAGATCATATTAAACGATTGAAATTCCATAAAAAAACCACTTTCCATCCACTTCATCCTTTCTACAGTAAAATGTAAATTTTACATTCTATTGCCCATTGACAAATCGTACATCTCCAGCCTCAAAAACTCCAATACTTTTTTAACATACTTACGAAAAAAAAGTTCTTTCGCTCTTTTCCGCACCCTGCTTGGACTTACACCGGATCTAGGTCCTCTGAGCCTCTCTAGACCGATTGACAAAACTATATATAGATATAAAATAGAGAATGTACTCTAAATATAGTGTAAAAAACGTATTTATGCCCGATATCTTGAAGATAAAGGTATGAAAATACATGTAAATATAGAGTCAAAAATCTTAAATGGCGCAGCCAGCAAGGGATTACAGCTATAATGGGTCTCTTGGCAATGCCGTTTTCTTTTTTTCGTTAATTGTTAAGGAGGTTGCACACCATGCTGATTGCTTATGATTCCAAGACCGGCAATGTAAAAAGATTTATAAACAAGCTCAAGCTTCCGGCTGTTCAGATTGAGGAACAAATGACTATAGAAGAACCTTACGTACTCATTACATATACAACCGGGTTTGGACAGATACCTGAGAGGGTATCTTCATTTTTGAAAAAAAATGCACAAAACCTTGTTGGTGTAGCTGCAAGCGGCAACCGTAACTGGGGTGACAAATTTGCCAAAAGTGCGGATTTGATTGCCGACCATTATAATGTCCCCGTGATTAGCAAATTTGAATTATCTGGAACGTTCGGAGATGTAGAGCGTTTTAAACAGGAGGTGAGCCGAGTTGCGGCATATTGAATTGAACAACATGTTGATGAAACGCGATACAGACGGCTTTTTCCAATTGGAAAAGGACCAAGAGGCCGTAGCAGAATTTATGAAGGAAGTTCAAGAACGGAGTTTGAAGTTTGCTGACACAGCTGCTCAAGTGCTGTATATGATTGAGAATGATTATTACGAAAATTTCTATAACAGCTATACGGCTGATGAAATCAACGATATTTTCCATATCACTCATAGCTATAATTTTAAATTTCCTTCTTATATGGCAGCATCCAAGTTTTATACCGATTATGCAATGAAGAGTAATGACCGTAAAGTCTACCTGGAACACTACCCTGACCGGGTGGCTGCTGTCGCCCTGCATTTGGGACGCGGCAACGCCGATACGGCCCGCCTGTTGTCCCGCTCGATGATGGAGCAACGTCTCCAGCCAGCTACACCAACTTTCCTGAACGCTGGCAAAAGCCGTCGTGGGGAATTGGTGTCCTGCTTCTTGCTCGAAATGGATGACTCTCTGAACTCAATCAACTATGTATTGAACACTTGCATGCAATTGTCCAAAATCGGCGGCGGTGTTGCGGTTAACCTGTCGAAGCTGCGGTCACGCGGCGAGGCAATTAAAGGTGTAGAAGGCGCAGCAAAAGGTATTATGCCTGTGCTGAAGCTGATGGAAGATGGTTTCTCCTACGCGGATCAAATGGGTCAACGTAAAGGCTCTGGCGCTGCCTATTACAACATATTCGGATGGGACGTGCTGGAGTTCCTGGATAGTAAAAAAATTAATGCCGATGAAAGAGTACGCCTTAAGACACTTTCGATCGGATTGCTGGTGCCCAACCGCTTTTACAAGCTGGCTCAAGATAATGAACCGCTGCATGTGTTTGCACCTTATAGTGTGTTCAAGGCTTATGGAACGCATTTGGACGACATGGATCTGGATGAAATGTACGATACGCTGCTCGCTGACGATCGAGTGAAGAAAAAAATAGCAATGAGCGCACGTGATATGCTGACAAAAATTGCCATGATCCAGTTGGAGTCTGGCTATCCATATATTATGAATAAGAGTAACGCAAATCAGGCGCATGCTCTTAAAAACGTGGGCCAAATCAAAATGTCAAACCTGTGCACGGAAATCTTCCAGCTACAGGAAACTTCTGAGATTGCCGATTATGGACAACAGGATATTATTCGCCGGGATGTAAGCTGTAACCTGGCTTCCCTGAACATTGTAAATGTCATGGAGCACGGCAAAATCCGCGAGTCCGTTCACGAGGGTATGATTGCTCTCACTTCGGTCAGCGATATGACCCAAGTGGCTAATGCACCAGGTGTTGCGAAAGCGAACCGTGAAATGCATTCCGTTGGTCTGGGTGTCATGAATCTGCACGGCTACCTTGCCAAGAACAAGATTGCATATGAAAGCAATGAAGCGAAGGATTTTGTCCGTACCTTCTTCATGACGATGAACTATCATTCCATCGAAAAGAGTATGGAAATCGCAAAAGCAGCCGGACAAAGCTTCTATGGATTTGAGGAATCGGATTATGCGACAGGTGTATATTTTGACCGATATCTGAACACAGATTATCGTCCGACAACGGCACGTGTGCAAGAACTGTTCAAGGATATTTATATTCCGACTCAAGCAGACTGGGACACACTTAAAGCAGACGTCATGAAGAACGGTCTGTATCACGCCTACCGTATGGCGATTGCTCCCACTGCCAGCATTTCGTATATTCAAAATGCAACGTCCAGCGTTATGCCGATTGTCGAACAGATTGAAACTCGTACCTATGCGAATTCAACAACTTACTATCCAATGCCGTATTTGCAAAAGGATAATGTATTCTTTTACAAATCCGCTTATCAAATGGATCAATTCAAAGTGCTTGATCTGATTGCTGAAATCCAGCCTCACGTGGACCAAGGAATTTCGACTGTGCTTCATGTGAACAGTGACGTGACTACGCGTCAGTTAGCACGTTGCTATCTGTACGCCGCACATAAAGGACTTAAATCGTTATACTACACACGTACCAAAAAACTGTCTGTGGAAGAGTGCCTCACTTGCTCCATCTAATGCATACATGGTAACAAGCTATAGAATAAAATGAGATTTTGAATAGATATGAATGCTTGGCATTAGAAGCTGTATCCAGCGCGTGGTTCAGACCTTTACAGGATTGAACAAGACCCTCGCGGATACAGCTTCCGTATGTCAAGCATACGATGACTCTCCGGTAACCTCTCATGTGTGTTTCCAGGGAATCTCGCAAGCTGAAGGGAGAATGCTAACAATGACAGGTATACAAGCTGTAAACTGGAACCGCTCGGACGATGATTTCACACTGATGTTCTGGAACCAGAATATTATGCAATTTTGGACGGATGATGAAATTCCGCTGTCTGACGATAAAATGTCCTGGGTAACCCTTAGTGATATTGAAAAAGAAGCCTACATGAAGGTGCTGGGTGGCTTGACCCTGCTGGACACCATTCAAGGCGGCGTGGGAATGCCGCAAATTATGGAGCATGTGGACGGACTGCAACGCAAAGCGGTATTAAGCTTTATGGCGATGATGGAGCAAATTCATGCCAAGTCGTACAGTAGCATCTTTACAACCCTGGCTTCCACGGAAGAAATTGACGGTGTATTCCGCTGGGTGGAAGAAAATCCGCATCTCCAAACGAAAGCAGAAACCATTCGTCAGTATTATATGAACATTCACACACCGAAAGACCTGTATCTCGCGATGGCTGCGTCGGTGCTGTTAGAAAGCTATTTGTTTTATAGCGGCTTCTTCTACCCTCTCTATCTGGCGGGTCAGGGCAAGCTGACATGCAGCGGGGAAATTATCGATCTGATCCTGCGGGACGAAAGTATACACGGTGTCTACGTAGGTGTACTGGCACAGGAGATTTATGCGGAACTGGACGAGGAAGAACAACGCGATCTCTACCAGACGCTGGTAGGCTTGCTGCGCTACTTGCACAATAACGAAGAACAGTATACCGAGCAAATTTATGCCCCTATTGGACTTGTAGACGATGTTAAAGTCTTCTTGCGCTACAACGCCAACAAGGCCATGATGAACCTGGGCTTTGATCCACTTTTTGAAGAAGAAGAAGTCAATCCCATTGTATTCAACGGCATCAGCACCCACACCAAGCAGCACGATTTCTTTTCTAAAAAAGGAAACGGCTATGTACGGGCGATGAATGTAGAGCCGCTAACAGATGATGATTTTAACTTTGGCGTATAAGTACACATACGTAAAATGAATTTAGCAAGGCGATACTATAAAGAGCCATCCACATGCGGATGGCTCAGACTGTAAACAAATAGGGTTTCAGAACTTATTCCTAAGTTCTGAAACCCTATTATTTTCTTAAAACTACCTGCTATGCAGGTGGTTCCGGAAAGCTTCGAGCGGTAGTTTACATATTCGCATGCGTTCTCTTATATAAAACTGGTATGGCCACCGCTATAAGAATCATACCCATAAAAGCGGGTGCGGCATGACCAAATGATACATAGATTTGACCTCCAATGATAGGTCCAATCATTCTTGCTAAAGCCTGAATAGATTGACTACCTCCTTGAATCCTTCCTTGTTCACTAGAATTGACAGACTTGGAGAGCATCCCATTAAATGAAGGTCCAAAGATCGAATCGCCAAAACCAAATATAAACATTCCAGCGATAATAAGTGGATAGAATGAGAACAAAGCAGATAGCGCAATAAGACCATAGCCTATAATCTCCGAGACCATTCCCAGAATTGCTATCTGTTTATCACTAAGTTTTATCAAGAGCTTTGGCATGATGAAACCTTGTGAAATGATATCTTGGAATCCCATAATCGAAAACATAAGTCCGATTAATGCAGGCTTCCAACCGAAGGTATCCATTGTAAATTGTGAAAAAACTGCCTGTAAAGATCCGTTGGGTATCCAGAGTAAGAACGCTGAGACAAGTAGCCTTTTCAAGTTTTTCATGGAAAGTACGTTTGCAAGCTGTGTATATGGATTCAGTTTTACAAAGGTGATCTCTTTCAGTCTATGTTTCTTGTCAAGGCTCTCCGGCATAAAAAAGAATCCATAAACAACATTCAATAAAGTGATTATTGCTCCAAAATACATGGGTACAGAATAACCAAACTTGGCAAGTAATCCTCCTAGGGTTGGGCCAATGACCGTGCCGACACCTACAACCGCACTCACCCATCCAAAGTATTTAGTTCTCTGTTCTGGAGGAATGATGTCTGCAAAATATGCGAAGATCGTGCTTATGCTCCCACCTGTTACACCTTCCATGATGCGCCCAGCAAATAGTACCCATACAGCTCCTCCTATACCAAAAACTAAGTACCCGATTACGGAACCCAAAAGGCATATTAAGAGCAATGGACGACGACCATATTTGTCGCTCAAAGCTCCAAGTACGGGAGCCGCAAAAAACACGCAAAATGCATAAACAGAGGTCAGCAGCGTAACAACTATGGCTTGTTCTTCTGGACTGCTTGTATAAGGCTGCACTAAGAATGGGACGACAGGTGTTATGATACTGAAGCCTATTCCGCAAAGAAACACAGAGATAAGGCCGAATATTAAAGCGTGTTTATCTACGGTTTGTTCTGTGGTCTGTTCATTATGTGATCTAAATTTGAACACTTCAATTCTCCCCTCAAAAGTTGCGATTTTCCTTCCCGGGAAACAAAATTATCGTATCATATTTTTCCTTCCCAGGAAACAAAAAAAAAAAAAACAATAAAAAAAGCAGTCCGTTCTCAATAGAGCCCGGCTGCCTGTGGTTTGATTTTCATTATTCAAATTTTATTTCGACTTAATATCGTTACCCTTTTTCTTTATTTCTGCATCCAAATGCCTGCTATACTTATCTATGAAGCTAAGCATACTGTCAAATTGCTCATCAGTTACCTGCTCAAATACGGCTTTATCCCGCTCTTGAAACTCTTTGTGCAGTTCCTCATGGATTTTATAGATTACTTTCCCTTGCTCAGTAAGCCTAAAATAGATTTCTTTTTTGTTATCCGGCTTCTGGTAGCTTTCGATAAGGCCTTTTTTTATGAGCTTCTTAGTTATTTTACTTATGGCACCGCTAGTCATATAAAGGGACTCCGCAAGTGTTGTCACGTTGGAATCTACATTTTTTTCAATATATTCCATGCAATGTACTTCAGAAGACTTATAACCTTTAAGACTGTCTTCCATCTTATCCTTATTGAGCCAAACCATCTTGTTATATAAGTCCCTGAAACCCATTATGACCTGTTCTTCTTTGTTCATGGACTGTCCTCCCACCCGTTGGTGCATTAACAACATAATATAATATATTTTTATTTCCATTTCAACAATAATAAAAATAATTATTTTAGGAATTAAGCTATACGTGAAAAAAGAGATCCAAACACTCCCCATACCTTTATGTATGTATATTTATTTTTCAGACGAAGGACATGCACGCAAAAAAACGGCCAGATCGCTATAGTAGCGGATCGGGCCGTTTTCTATTTACTACGATCGAGCTTCTGTGAACATTTGAAAGGTGACACCAAACTTGTCTGTTACATTCCCATAAGCTGGACTAAAATGGGTTTCCTGCAAAGGCATTCCCACCTGTCCTCCTTGCTGTAAAGCATCAAACATTTTTTTAGCTTGCTCCACACTATCGGTTGTAATACAGATACTCACTTGATTCCCGCTGCTAAACGGTGAGCCGGGAAAGGTATCAGAAAACATGAGCTCTGTCTCACCTACTTTAAGGGTAGCATGTCCCACACGTTCCTTGACCTCTGCGGGAATGGGAAAATCGGGATTTTCCGGCATTTCCCCAAAGGTTTGAATAAAAAGCAGTTGGGCATCCAATGCCTCTTCATAAAATTCGATTGCTTCTCGTGCATTTCCATCCAGCGTGATGTAAGGAATCAAACGTTTGGACATCTTCAACACAGCTCCTTTAATTCGAGGTGATTAACCCAGCCATTTCTCCTGTATTATATACAAAACTTGTCAAGAAAAACAAATCTGCATTCTTAGCTTTCATGCACCTGAATGCCAAGCTGTTTTAGCTCCTTTACCACTTCCGTAACGTTACGCTGTGGATGAAGCGCAGAGATCATCTGGGCAGTGATCGGAACGCCGTTGAAAATCTGGCTTACCACCCCTAGAGAAATCGGCAGCTCATAGTAACTCTCAGCCCAATCCTGATATTCCTCCGGTGTAACTATAATTTTCCCCAGCAAAAAGGATGAGCCATCGTCATATCCCTCAGGAAAGTTCGCGTTGCCCATACGCCACTCCTTATCTCCCGCTTCCCTCCACATACAAAAGGTAACGTCCTCTTTCTCTAGCGCTTCATCTTCCAAAAGCTCCATCATATCATCAGGCACACCGTCGTACATGCCCGGCCAGACCTCATATTCGTCTCTTGCATGAGGACTTACAGGGGATTCGTGGTCAAAACCCTTCAACAACACACCTCCACGTGTCCATAGCATATGAATCGTATCTCCAGCGCCATTGTTCACCTCACCCAGGCACACATCACCAGACCATTCAGACTGCATACGATACGTGCGTAACCAATCTTCTGAAGACAATATAATATCCAGCGCTGATAGCAGCATCATTCTCTCTTTTAAACCATTCGGCGTTACCTGTGCATCAAGCATCATATTTTTCATCATACCTCCACCTTGTTCATGCGTACTAAAATTCCATTTGTCTCTGCTTTTGTCTTTCAAGCTTCGCTTGCTCAACGATCTGCCGAATGAAAGGTCCCTTGGCTTCGGTATACGCTGCGCGGTCATGTTTGAATTGATGCGCCAAATCTTTTTTTAAAGTCTCATACCCTCGCAGGCTCTCAGGATGCGCTTTCAAGTAATCTCTGAACAATAAATGGTTTTCCCAATGTTCTCCTTTATACTTGTAAATATGCAAATGATGGGTCCCAGCTCCCCATTCTCCACGGCGAAAGAAAGCTCGCTCTGGAAAATCAGGCTTATGTACATATTCATATTCAATACCTAGTAAACGCTCTCGCTGTTCGGATTGAATAATCGCCAAATCTTCTACTCCAACCATAATGTCGATAATAGCCTTGGCTCCCAGACCAGGAACGGATGTACTGCCAATATGCTCTACGCCGACACATACGTCTCCGAGGGCCTCTATCATTTTTGCTCGTTCTCGTGTATACTCTGCTACCCACTGCGGATTATATTCGGATATCACTACCTGCTTGGACATGAACGCACCTCCATTCGTTTTTCAAAAAAATGCCTTCCCAGTGCGTTTGGCACACCTCAGAAGGCATTCTCTTGTTCAAATTAAAAATCATTCAGTTGCTTCATCCCTAGGATTTGGCTTCTCAATCACGATCAGACAGGTACTGTCTGGCAAAGGAACCGGCTGTCCCTGCTCATCCATGAACTCAACACGACTGGACAGCGCTTCGGCATAACCCTCCTGCAAATAGTGGCGACTCACCCGGATAATCGCTTGTGAACCAAGTGTGTTACGAATACATTCTTCATACTGTGACGGAGTAAAATAACCAAACTGCTCCTGCACTTCATGCACATAGGCTTCCGCTCCCCATGTATAGGTATATAGAAATTCCATTGCATCATTTACCGGCAAAACAGCCTCATGCTCACCTATACGCTCTATTTCAATGGGGCGACCCGCAAAATCCTGCGCATACCGCATCAGCCATTCCATTCCGTCCGGCTCCAAAAATCGAATACGTCTGCGCTGCTCTACTGGTTCGGTCATAATACCGTCACGAATGATAATGCGTCCGCCGGGTGCAAGTACACAATAAGCGCTTTGCAAAGCAGCCTCCACTGTTTGTGAATTGAACCTTTTTCCATCTCGTTCGATGTAGGAATACAGCTCGTGAAGAATCGAAGAGAAAATAACCGTGTCCATGCTCTCCGTTTCCACAAATTCTTCCAGTCGAAGCGCATCACCTTTGATGACATCCCAACGACGGTGCTCCAATTGCTTTTTGCGTTTAAGAGCCTCAATCACATTCACAGAAATATCAAGACCCAACGGCTTGGAGTCTGGTCTTTCCTGCTCGATCAGGTCCAGCAGTACGCCCCCGCCGGGTCCGATATCCAGTATACGGGTTCCAGTTACGTAATCCAGAATGACCCTTTTGAAATCTGCGGTCTGGTTCATATCTGTAAGGTACGTCTCCTCATTGTGAAAGCGATCATAAGCATCGCGCCGTAATCCGAACAGATCAAACAGCAGCAGGACTGCTTTGTCATACAGAGGCGTCTTTTCTGCCTCAATACAAAAGTCGATCAATTTTTCAGCAGCTGATGAAAATACAAAATTAAAAAACACGGTACTTGGCAGCTCCTCCTTATGCTCCACGATTACACTCAAATGAGGATTATGCTTCCGTTTTCCTTTTGTGATATCCTGCCAAGACAGTGCGCTTAAATATTTTTCTATCATTCGTTTTTTGTATACGTTAATTTTCTTAACACCACGATAGTCATAATACATCGTATTCATAAGTGATTCAAAACTGATATGCCGTACCGTTGTAGGTTGTTCCTGCCCTGTGCCATCCCTCAATGTGAGTAAAAATACCTTAACCAGTTCTTGAAGTGAAAAATCCTGCAAAGCTGATTCTACATACCAAAGTGTACGATTCTCCAGCGGAGCCAGCGCCTTCTCTACATTCAGCTCCCGCTCCAGCTCGGCGTAAGCCTGCTCAAACGGCTCACCTTCATGAATCGAAACCGACCGCAATCTCTCCAGTCGCTCCTTTACACTCCAGACTACAGGTGCGTTATTCCAGGCAATCCAGCCGATTAGCTGCTCCACTTCAGCGCGTACTTGTTCCCATAATGCAGGATCTACACCGGCGATAATGCATTCGTTCAGTGCTCGTAACACAAGCTCCAATTCCTCCGAGCTCAGCCAGCCCTTACGAGTGATTTCGAGCAGCAGTCGATTTTCTGCAAAGGGTATTTCTCCCCGTATATACTGTCCGATCAATCCATGCGTCTCAATCAAAATTCGGGTCATGCTGTTGCGCGGGTAGGCAGGGGACTCTGCTTGAGCCTGTCTGACATACAGTTGGGAGGAGCCAATATTATGTACAAATAAATTAATGCCCTCATGCTGCCAGCGTAGCCGTTCGCGGACTGTGCCTCCTTTGGCTGTCTCAGACCATACCAATACATCCTCCAGTAGCTCTTTAACCCAGAATGACAATGGAAGTCCGTCCAAAATAAGCAACGTGCGCTCCACATAATCCAGTACAGGATTGGCATCCTTTAACTCACCTATGGATCGAATGCGCTCCAAATTTACAATACGCTCCTCAGCCGAAACAAGCAGCTTTAGCCAAGTCGGTGTATCCCAAGCCAGATCACTTTCTTTCCTGTAATTAGCAATGGCTTTTAACGATTGTAACATTTTTCTCACCTCGTGTGATTCGGATTCGGTATGCACAGGAGACTTTGGAAAATATCTTGTATACCCTACACTTTACCATACATTTGTAGCTTCCATCTCGTGGAAAATATTAAACATTTGTATCAATTAATCGCTTGACATGTTCTAGGCTTCACATAACCTGATTTAAAGTTCCCATAGTTTCCGAGACGTCTCTCCCTCCCAAAAGCAAAAAGATACCTTCCAGCCTAAGGCCGAAGATATCTCATTGCTATTGTTAGACGCAGCAAAATCATTTTCCTGCGATGTTTTATAAAGTTATAGCGTCGCTATGTGACACGTCAATCGTCTAGCATATATTCTGCTTAGTTATTAACGGAAACGCCATCTGGCACTGGAATACCAAAATTAGGTGTTCCATCCTCATTCCAGTTCAACGGCTGAACACGTGTATGACGATTCGGATCATACAGCGGGTCACCTGTAATTTCCTTGTAATTGCGGGCGTGATATACGATAACGTCACTACCATCCTCAGCAACAGTAAAACTGTTGTGACCAGGTCCGAATTGACCTGTCTCCTCATTCGTGCAGAATACCGGCGCAGGAGACTTTGCCCACGATTTCGGGTCAAGTAAGTTTGCATTCTCGTCTGCCGTTAGCAGGCCCATGCAATAATTGTGGTCCGTAGCACTAGCTGAATAGCTGATAAAAATCCGGCCGTTCCGTTTCAGAACCGCTGCACCTTCATTCACCTTAAAACCGATGACTTCCCAGTCATATTCTGGTGTAGAGATCATAACCTGCTCACCGCGCAGCGTCCACGGATTGCTCATTTCTGAAATATACAGATTGGAGTTGCCTACGATGTCCGGGTCTTTCTGAGCCCATACATAATATAAAACGCCATTATGCTGGAAGGTTGTGGCATCGAGAGCAAACGTCTCCCAGCGAGTTTTGATCTGTCCCTTTTCCACCCACTCGCCTTCCAGAGGATTAGCTGAATCATTTTCCAGCACGAACATCCGATGGTCGAACAGACCTTCCTTCGTTTCTGTGGTACGAGCTGCTGCAAAATAAATGTACCATTTGTCGTTAATATAATGAATTTCCGGTGCCCAAATGTTCGCGCTTAACGGACCTGTTTCATATTTATGCCACACTGCCACTGGCTCTGCTGTATTCAAGCCTTGAATAGTACGTGCCCGCCGAACCTCAATGCGGTCATACTCTGGCACAGATCCGGTAAAATAATAGTACCCATCACTATGCTTGTAAATCCAAGGGTCTGCACGTTGCTCAATGACCGGATTATTAAAGGATACAGTTTGATTCATGGTTTTTCTCTCCTCTATGTGTAATATGTAGTTCATAGGATTAATCGCTGATACGTTTTCCCCAGATGGAAATTCCTTTTTCATTCATACCCGTAAAAATTAGAGTATGGCGACCAAGCTCCCAGTCCCATGAAGGAAGCAATAGCACTTCCTCCTTTGACCCTTCGGACGCATTGCTCCAATTCATTGTTAGAGTACGTCTGCCATCAAAACTCCAGTGACCTTCCAGAGAACCACTGGTTGCCCGCCCTCCATCTTCCAGACGAAGCGGTTCAGCTTCCACCTGACCGTCTACTTCTTGCCTGATCACGATGCGCTCCCAGTTGCCGGATAATAATCTTTTGGGTATATCCTGCTCCTTTTCGCCCGCATACCGCTCCGGCGATACGACAGGCCAGCCATCAGCCGTCCACAATATTTTGCGCACATGCAAGTAAGGCCAGCTCTTATCCGTTTCTCCCCGCGCATGATGAACAATATAGTAATCGTCTCCGTCCTTCAGCACGGAATTATGACCTGGCGCAACCCAGCCTTCTCCTTCACTGAAACGATAACCGCCCAGTACCTTGGTCCCAATCTCATATTGAGGCAAATAACTGGTATCTGCCATATCATGTCCATTCATATCTACGTACGGGCCTGTGATGGAATCCGAGCGGGCTACGCGAACATTGTAGTCCTCGAACAAAGAATCATACGAGACGAACAAGTAGTATTTACGGAACACAGGATTGTACACAATGTACGGACCTTCCACAGCTCCGTCCTCGGTTGCCCGATCTCTGGCAGCGATATTTTTACCATAACCAGATTCTTTGAGCTTTCCAGTCTGCGGATCAAGCGGTGTAATATAAATCCCGCCGAAAAAAGATCCGTACACCATCCATGGATTTCCATCAGCATCCAATACCGGATTAGCATCAATTGCATTCAGCTTGTCATGCTCATCCGTTTTAACAACCAGTCCCTCATCCTTCCAAGGACCTTCTGGGGAATGGGATGTCTGTAACCCAATGGCTGATCGTGTGCTGCCAAATGTAGAGGCAGAATAATACATTCGATAGGTATCGCCCATCTTTATGACGTCCGGGGCCCACAGATTCGTTGCTGTTGACCATGCCCCCGCTTCCTTTGGAATGCCGGGTAAAGCATATTGAACCCAGTTCCAGTGAATCAGGTCGGTCGATTTGCGCACCATGACACCCGGCCTCAGTTCTCCACCTGTCTTTACATCCGTCGAATAGACATAATATCCCTGATCTGTTTTGATAATTGCTGGGTCATGAGCATTGTTAATAGTCCAGCGCTGTTCATCGTCTACCGTGCTTTGATCATACAAGTGATCAGGAGGCGGAGCCTGCGGATATACAGGGTCCGGAGTGTTATCCCCACAGCCGGATAGGCCCAGCATTAGCAGCATAACCATAACTGTTATTCTCCTCCTTCCTTTGCTCAATACATATGGTGACTGCGTTCCATCATTCATCCAAATCGTCCAAGTGCGAGTGTCAATTAACCCTTGACACCTGAAATGGCAACCGACTCAATAATTTGTTTCTGGAAGATTAGGAATATAATCAACACAGGTAACAAGGCTATAATGGAAGCTGCCATAATAAGCGGATAGTCTGTCTGAATGGCGTAAGTCGCATTAAAATTCGCGATAACCAGCTGCAATGTCTGCGTTTCTGGTGAGTTCAAGTAAATAATCGGTGCCAAGTAATCGTTCCAAATTCCCATAAACCATAAGATCAGCTGTGCCGCAACTGCCGGCTTAATGAGTGGGAACGTAATCGACGAATAAAGTCGGAAATAAGAGCTTCCGTCAATTTTAGCAGCTTCGATAATAGCATCTGGTACACTCAGCAAATACTGCCGCAGGAAAAAGATCATAACTACATTACCGAACAAGCCGGGAACGATCAGAGGCAACAGCGTATCTATCCAGCCAAGTTTGGAGAACATCATAAACTGTGGAATCATAACTGTTGGGTAAGGAATCATCATGGATGCGATGAGTGCCAAAAACAGTTTATTTTTATGAGGGAGCCTCAGCTTTGCGAATGCAAAAGCGGCCACACTAGATGTGAAGGTACCCACAACCGTGACACTTACAGCCACAATCACGCTGTTCTTGATCCCGCTTAACAGAGGACCTGCTTCCCAAATTTCCTTGTACTTACCGAACTGAAACACCTCTGGTATCCATACTGGTGGAAGTGCAAAGACATCCTGCTTTTCTTTTACCGAAGTGGACAACATCCAAAGCAACGGCGCGATCATCGCAATCGCTCCAATCGCCAGTACAATAAAGATAATGATATTGGTAACTTTCGTTTTTTGACTATGGGACATAATCAGCCTCACTCCTTTCCGCGAAAATCAATCCCCATCAAAGGACGATTTTTCATTCATTTTAAATTGAATCAAAGTTACGATAAAAATGAAGATGCCGAGAATCATAGCCATCGCGGAGGCATATCCCATTTGCAGGTTTTTAAATGCCTTATCCCAAATATAGAAGACAATTGAGGCGGATGAATATTCCGGACCCCCTGTAGGTGTCATAATGTTCATTTCAGTAAAGATTTGCGAACCACCAATAATGTTGGTAACGACCAGGAAGAAGGTTACTGGTTTCACCATTGGCCATGTAATATTGCGGAACATTTGGAATCCGCTAGCTCCGTCCAGCTCTGCTGCTTCATAATAAGAGCGAGATACACTTTGCAGTGCAGCCAGATACAGCAACATTGTATATCCGAGACCTTTCCATACAGTCATGAGAATCAAGGCCGGTTTGACTGTATCCTTATCCATCAGCCAGTTAGGTCCTTTAATACCGAACAGTTCAAGGAATTGGTTCACCAAACCATAATCTCCGTTGTAAGCCCAGTTCCACATAATAGAAACAGCAGCCAACGAAGAAATGACCGGAATATAATAAATCACACGAAATGTCGTCGTACCTGGAATCTTGCGATTCAACCCCAGTGCCAGCAGTAAAGCTAGTACAAGACCGATTGGAATACCCAACATTAAGAAAAGAGTATTGTACATCGATTTGTAAAAGAGTTCATCGCTAAATAAATCCTTAAAATTGTCGAACCCAATAAAGTTCATTTGTCCTAATCCGTCCCAGTCTGTAAAAGAGCCGTATAACGAATAGACAAACGGGAACAACGTAAAGATTAGCAGACCGAGAATAGGCGGAAGAATAAATAAGTATCCATATATCTTCTCTTTGCGGTAGAGATTAGATTTGGTTATCACAGGGCTCACCTCTGTTTCTGATTTGGAATGAAGATGATGTTAGCAGCATGATATTCAGCCACTAACATCATCCTTTTTTCCTCTATTTGCGCATTATTTCTGTGATTTTTTCTCTTGCTCCACCGCTTTATCCAGCAGTTTCTGCATCTTCGGTTGTTCTTGTTTCACATAATCTGCTGCCGTAATTTTGCCATCCAGCACAGGTTGAATATCTGTGAAGAAAATATCGTACCATTCTGCGTTATACGTATAGTTACCTGGTAATGAGCGTCCATAGTCATTTACGATATCAATAAATTCCTGTTTGTTGTTAGGCTTTGTTTTTGTGTCTTTGGCCCATTCATCAGCCATATCCAGCAGGTTCGGAATTTGTACCTTGGCATCTACGAGCTGCTTCATACCTTCTTTGGAAGTAGTCAGATAGTTAACCAGTTCTACAGCTTCATCCGGGTATTTTGTTTTAGAGGAAACACCGATACCCAGAGAACCAATCCATGTTGCCGGTTTGCCAGTCGATCCAGTTGGGAAAGGCAACAAATCATATTCGAATGGCAGTTTTTCAAATGTACTCATATCCCAAGGACCTACTGGGAAGAAAGCCATTTCGCCCTTCATCCAGCGTTGATATGTGTCCAATGTTTGTGATTGTTCAATACCAGGTGTAATTTTATATTTGTTTTGCATATCAGCAAAGAACTGAAGCGCTTCCGCAAATTTCGGATCATCAATTGTTACTTTGGTTTTGCTCTCATCCAGCCAATCAGCACCATTACTCCATACAAAAGCTTGCAATGCCCACTGAACGTTAAAGCCTGTTCCGTATTGATCTGGCTTGCCGTCACCGTTGGTATCTTTGGTCAGCTCTTGGTTAACCTTAATGAACTCATCCCATGTATATGGTTTGTCTTTGTCAGGCAATGGAACACCTGCTTTTTCAAACATGGTTTTGTTATAACCCAAAGCGAATGGACCCAAGTCCTTCGGCATACCGTAAATATTTCCCTGACCGGCCATTTTACCGTCATAGCGATACAAATCTACACCGTATTTCCAGATGTTATCCAGATTTATATCCTTGCTCTTATCAATATAAGGTGTCAGATCCTTCAACACCCCACTGTTAACATAAGCTTTCAAATCCCCAGGGGCAAAATAAAAGATATCTGGAAGATTATTACCTGTAATTGCAGCTCTAAGCTTTGTAGCATATTGATCTGCTGCCGTCACAACCATTTTAACCTTCACACCAGGATGTTCTTCTTCAAATTTTTTGATAACATCCTTATAAGCCTTCTGCTCATCCGTTCCTCCACGGAACATGAAAGTCAATTCCTTGCTTCCATCGCTACTGGAACTTCCTCCACTACAGCCTGCCAGTGCAGCAACCATTAACAACAGAACAACCATTGTTAGCGCAAAACCTTTTTTCTTTGTCAACGCGACCCCTCCTAAAATTAAAATGAAACCGCATACATTAAGTGTTAAATTAACTTCATACCACTCGGCCTAATCTTTAACTGTGCGGTACACAACCCGTTGTTGATTGCCGCTGTGATTATCATCCCTCTCATGTACCGTATAATTAACATTTACCTTTATCAATAATGAATTCGTTTACAAATAAAATATAGCACGCCATTCTACGGTTCGTCAATGCATTTTTCAATCTTTTTAAATAATTATAAAACATAGATTAGAGTAACTTAAAAAGTGAAATTAAATCGTATTTAAGTAATTTCATTAATAAAATCTAATTAAAAAAACTCAAATACGATCTTTTTTATAAAAAACGCTTTATTTTAGAACACGATTTCCTCTCTTCTTCTTTTAGTAAAAAAAATTTACATAAAAGCAGTTTACTTCTTTATGATTTTATTTTAACATAAATCAAAGTAAAAATATAAGCGCTTACATCACACTTTTTATAGATAAGGATGGGCTATAGCTATGATTTATATTAAGGACTTAATGTCAGGGTTAGATATTTTCAAAGCATTGGGCTCGGAAATCCGCATTCAAATTCTTGAATTACTTGCTGTTCAAGGACAAAGTATGAATGATATTGCGAGCAAGCTGAATTTAAGTAACGGCACCATTACGATGCATATTCGCAAACTGGAAGAATGCGGACTTGTGGAAATCAATACCGTAAGCGGTAAACACGGGACCCGAAAAATGTGCTATTTAAATAAGGAAAAGCTAATGGTAGATCTGCGCAGCAGAGAACAAAAAAATGTGTATGAGGTAGAAATTCGCATCGGTCATTATAGTAACTACCAGGCGGTTCCTACTTGTGGATTAGTGACCAAAGACAGCATTATCGGCGATTTTGATGACCCACGCTATTTTGCAGATCCCGCGCGACTGGACTCTGAAATGATCTGGATGGCAGAAGGTTTTCTGGAATACCGCATTCCTAACTACTTGAAAGCGAATCAATCCTTTACCGAAATTCAATTTTCTGCAGAGCTTGGGTCAGAAGCACCGTGTTATTGTGAGGACTATCCGTCTGATATTTGTTTTCATGTAAATGGTATTGCCATCGGTCACTGGACGAGCCCAGGCGATTTTGGAGCTGTTCCGGGGGTCCTCAATCCCGATTGGTGGCCTCCACACTTGAATCAGTACGGCATGCTGAAGTTAATTCGCATCAATCAACATGGAAGCTTCATTGACGGGTGTCGTATATCAGAAGTCACAATAGACGATATCGGACTTGATTACAAAAGCGATATTACACTGCGTTTATCCGTATCCGATCAATCGCAAAACAAAGGAGGGCTCACTATTTTTGGTAAAAGATTCGGAAATTTCAGCCAAGATTTGCTTGTGCGCGTGCTTTATGATGTACACGAAGAAGATAACTCCAACTCCTAACTCGTCACAGATAAAAAGGCCGAAGTCTGTATTCATTGAATACAGGTCCTCGGCCTCAATCCTAATCCTCACGTAAAGAGATATAGATAAATAGATAAAAGATGACCGCCATCCCAAACACCAGCCAGCTAAAAGACAGTAAATGAAGCTTCTCCCCTGCATTTACTGCCCAGCTCCAAAGATCCGCAAAAAGCACCAGCGGTTGCAGCAACACATCCCAACTATTCCAGCGTGCAAATCTGCCTATATATACACCTATGCTGGCCAACCACAACATCACAAAGACTACAACCCATGCGAGCCACCCTGAACAAATCTTCCTCAACATACGGTGGATCATCAATACACAAAGAGATGTAAGAAAAAGACCAATTCCAGCGGCTGAAAAGGACGTAAATAAGATTAGCCAAAATTGAGTGTTCAACCAAAAACGCGTACCAGGGTTCACATCGTAAAAACGGAATGCATGTAGTAACTCGGTCACTAGATAAAGAGCATTCGGCAGAAAGAACAACCATACCCATGCGGCGAAAAATAAAAGAATATTTCTCACTTTTGCATATTGTAATTTGGATAAAGCCACCATTAACAATGAAATAAACACCGGTACCCAGGCCAGGAATATGTCCCAGTACAGAAATTGATATATCCTCGTCCCGCTTGTGGACTGTAAATACATAATGAGTCCGAAACAGCCCAATGTAGCTACAAGCATCACCCCCAACAAACCGGGCAGCTTGTAACCCTTCCTTCTTAACAGCAAACTTCCATCTACCTCCTCCTGCCTAAAAACGCGTATTTACGTCTTTTTAACTTTCTCATATAGCGCTTTCATATATAGAGAGGGCTTTTATTTATTCCACGTTTCGTATATCCTCGAACACATGGTTTGTTATTGTCAAACCGTCAAAGGTAACATTACACCCCTCCCCTACTGGAGATTGTGCGACAACCCCAACTTTTAGCTGGCTGGGAACATTCATCCCAAAATATCTGGCCAGTTTCCAATGCTGACCATCCGATGAATAATGAAAGGCAAAGCAATTTCCAGCTCGTGTTACTCGCAAATACGGATTAGAAGCATCCATCGCCCCCGATATACAATCATCGGATGTATCCCGTGTAACCACACTTAGGATCGAGGGGGTATTCTCAAAGTATTCAAAGCACACTTTAGCCCAATGAGTATCATCAGCCATCACCATCAAGCATCCTGAGTCATAGGGCTGCTTCATATCGACACGAACCCTCGTCCATATTGTAAAATCTCCTTGAAGGGTGGTATGCAAAAAAGGAGCGGACGATTTGATAACGGCGCCGGACGGATCTCTAAAAAAATCTGCCTGTGAAGGTGCAGATACTTGTAAAGCCTTGAATTCATCGAAGCTCCATACAGTCGGTTCGTTGATCCAGCCCCATCCTTGAGGCAAAACCTTGTCGTTAAAGCCTTCAAATACATTCATATGGATACCATCCCTCTCTAGCCAATATAGTCTTAACACAGTGAATTTTGGGGTACAGTTCCCCTTGATACCACTATATACGTTATCTTCCAGTCGTCAATGATGATGCCCCTGTCTTTACAATTTATAAAAAAAGACTTGCCATTCTGAAATGTTGTGCTTATAATTACACCTAAATTGATACGGCAACAAATTTCAATGACGAGAACGAGTAAGCTATACAGCGGATTTGCAGAGAGTTGGGGCAGGTGAAAGCCAACATTCCGAGGGTAGCTGAACGCCATCTCTGAGAAGCGGGCTGAACCTGAAGTAAGCTCTGCCGCCTTTCCAGCGTTAACCGGAACACGTATTGATGGATACGTGAACAGAGTGTCATTTCCTATGGAATGAAACTAGGGTGGTAACACGGGTATAAACTCGTCCCTTTTACAGGGGCGGGTTTTTTTGTTTTTCAATAAGGAGGAATCAACATGACAAATGTATCGACAGCAGTATCTATAACTGATTTTTTGACTCCGGCTGTACGGGAAATGCCGCCTTCAGGTATCCGTCGGTTTTTTGAATATAGTGCAGGCAGAAAAGATATCGTATCGCTTGGTGTTGGTGAACCGGATTTTGTAACTCCTCAACATGTGAGAAAGGCCTGTATCACAGCACTGGAAAATGGTAAAACCTCATACACACCCAATGCAGGTCTCCCTGAGCTTCGTGAGGAAATTGCCGGATATCTGGAGAGCAGCTTCAGCACATCCTATAACCCGGCAGATGAAATCATGGTCACTGTTGGCAGTAGTGAAGCGTTGGATTTGGCGCTACGCGCCCTCATCACAACACACGATGAAATACTCATACCAGCTCCCTGTTATATTTCGTATTCGCCTATTACGTTTTTGAACGGAGGACATACCGTAACGGTTGAAACGTCTGCTGACCAGCAGTTTAAGCTGACAGCTGAGGCGCTCAAATCCAAGCTGACTCCACGATCCAAAGTGCTTATTCTCTGTTATCCGAACAACCCGACTGGCGGGGTGATGACCTATGAGGATTGGCTACCCATTGCCCGTCTGGTTGAGGAGCATAATCTGATCGTCATATCGGACGAAATTTATGCTGAATTGACCTATGGACAGCAGCATGTAAGTTTCGCTTCTCTGCCAGGAATGAAAGAACGCACCCTGCTCATCAGCGGCTTTTCCAAAGCATTTGCCATGACAGGCTGGAGGGTCGGCTATGTATGCGGTCCGAAAGAGTTGATTTCAGCCATGCTGAAAATCCATCAATATACAGCCATGTGCGCCCCTATTATCGGGCAAATTGCCGCTATTGAATCCCTGCGCAACGGGCTGGAGGAAAAAGATCGTATGATGGAGTCCTACAATCAACGTAGAAAATGGTTCGTTGCTGCCCTCTGTCAGACAGGGCTTCCATGTCATGAACCAAATGGCGCCTTCTATGCTTTTCCCTCTATTATGCACACAGGGTTAAGCTCAGAACAGTTTGCCAAACGACTGTTGGAAGAACAAGGAGTTATAACGGTCCCGGGTTCCGCATTCGGCCCAGGCGGCGAAGGTTTTATCCGCTGCTCGTATGCGTCATCACGTGAACAGCTGGAAACGGCTCTGGAACGCATCAGCGTATTCCTGAAACGCCTGTAAACCGATTTTCCATCGCATGAACTGAACATGAGCATAAGGTGAACATTTACTTCAGCAGCTTCTGAATAAGCTTTTTCTGGTGTGGTGGCATTTAAAAATAAGATCCACGCGGTTCGGCAACTGGCCAAACTGGGCTTGCGCCAATGAGGTGATCTCTACCTCCAGCCCAGTTTCTTCCCGGACTTCGCGCCGTAAGGCGGTTTCCGGCTGCTCTAGCTCCATCCAGCCGCCGGGAATTCCCCACGGTTGCTTCCGGTATACGTGCTTTAATAGCAGCACTTCCCCGGCATCGTTCGTGAAAATGCCCAGCACAGCAATTAAAAATTTATGTTGTGCCCGGTACACCAATGCATTTTTCAATCGAGTGAACGGCGTATGCTTATACATGAATATAAGCCAATCCCGCGGGATCTTATTTATCAGCTTAACCAGCATAACACACCTCCAGTTGAGCACTCTTACATCAATTCATTCGTTGGATTAAGTTAAATGAGGAGCTTAAGTATGTATAATAAAAAATTAATCTTTAGGTGACTGTAGCTTACGGCTATATAACTGAGCATTTTCCGCATCAAAACAAACAAAAATAATTTCATTCAACCCAACATGTTCCTGTACAAAACGTGTCACTTCCTGTATAGCAATCTCGGCCGCCTTTTCTTTCGGGAATCGGTAGATGCCTGTGCTGATATTGGGAAAAGCAATGCTGCGTGCATTCAATTCTAAAGCTAATTGCAGTGTATGACGGTAGCATGTCGCCAATAGCTCTTCTTCCTGATGGTCGCCACCATTCCACACAGGGCCGACAGTATGAACAACATATTGGGCTTCCAGCTTGCCAGCCGTCGTATAAACTGCGCCTCCTACCGGACATCCCCCTTGCTTGTTTCTGATTCGGACACAATCTTCCAATATAGCCGGACCGCCAGCTCTATGAATTGCACCATCTACACCACCGCCACCCAGCAAGCTTGTATTTGCAGCGTTGACAATAATATCCGCCTTACAACGGGTAATATCCCCTTGCACCACACGTATGATCACGTTAAATAGTTCAATTTGGGTATCCATTGATCCTCCTTCTCTTCTAAAAACCAGCTTTGTTATATAGTCATCTTATAGTCTCTACAAGCGATTTCTAAAACATCGTCATAGGTTTTCAACAGAAAGTGTTTTAGATTTTTCCCCCGTGCACTAGCTATTGTAGCTAATAATGGCGTATCTGTAAGCTCATCAAAACTACTACCTTGCGTATACTTCTGCTCAGGCATGTCTAAAGCCACATCCAGTTCAATCATATTAAAGTAGTAGACTCCTGTAAATATAAGCTCATAGGGTACAAAAACGTCTACTGCTTCTGACGCCAACCCCCCATTAATCTCTCCCTTCAAAACCAGCTCTTTCTTCGCATAATTCATATGAACCTGATCCAAATAGACCGCATCCCGCCCATGCAATTCGCCAAGCGGCGTTTGAATAGCTTTTATGTGTGGCATCCAGGTGTTCTCCAGTCCTAAGTTATTTTCCATCCAACAACATAAGTGCGGTCGCAACCGCATGATCCACAAAAGAACGCTCTGGGCGTGACTTCATCATCACGGTTATCCCGATTAACAAAGAGACCAACGTGTGTGCCAAAGCTCGTTCATCTATAGTCACCTCAAGCTCCCCAGATTGAATACCACGTTCGAGGGTCTCCTGAAAGACAGCAGAGAGATACATCTGATGTTCTCTGGTTAAAATTTCAAACCTCTCATCATGAGGGGCTAGTTCTACCATTGTATTGATGCAAAAGCATCCCTTATTGGACCCCTCTTCGTACTCTTCTGCCACCACTCCTCCAAAAAAATTGTAAAATGCTTCTTTTACAGCTGAACTATTTTGCAGTTTAGCCCTTACACAAGCTGCATGAGATTGCGTATATTTACGCAGCGCAGCTTCGAACAATTGCTTTTTATCCCCATAGGCAGCATATATGCTGGGGCGTTGTATTCCCATACGCGAGGTTAAATCGCTTAAAGACGTGGCCTCGAAACCCTTTTCCCAAAAAACTTGCATCGCTGCATCCAACGCTTAATCTTCATCAAATTCTCGTGGTCGAACCATACTTTCCCCCTTCTTTTCGTATCGTTCAGTATATTAAGATTGTATAATCTCCAGAAGCGGCTGTCAAATATATACGGGTTAAACTCTTGACAAATCTTATGGATGAGAGTTACATTGACCTAAAATCATTACATACCAATCGGTATATTATACTGATCAGTATGCAAATCACAGAAAGCGACGTGGTATGTGAAAATGAAGACGTCAGAAGAAAACGCTCTCCCCCTCTCCCATCAAACGATAGCAAACACTGCCGAAATAGCCCCCGTTCCGGTTCTGTCCCGGTCTGTGGCACTCTTGTTTGCTATAGCCTGCGGGCTGGCTGTCGCTAACATTTACTATGCACAGCCATTACTGGATGCGCTGGCGCACGAGTTTGGCATTACACACTCATCAGTCGGTATCGTTATTACCGTCACGCAAATTTGTTATGCGTTAGGACTGCTGCTGCTCGTCCCGCTTGGCGATCTCTTGAACAGACGGCGATTGATTACAGGACAAATGCTGCTATCTGTGCTGGCATTAATCCTGGTTAGCTTTGCCCCTACCCGTACAATACTGCTTATGGGAATGGCAATGGTTGGACTGCTGGCTGTCGTGACTCAAACACTCGTGGCATTCGCCTCGACCTTGGCTAATCCGACTGAACGCGGGCAGGTCGTAGGGCTGGTAACCAGCGGAGTCGTTATCGGCATTTTACTCGCACGAACCGTTGCTGGTGTATTAACTGATCTGGCAGGCTGGCGTTCAGTTTACCTTATTTCTGCTGTACTTACGCTGTTTATGGCTGTGGCTCTATTGCGAGTGCTCCCAAAGAACGAACCCACAAGCGCCACACTTTCCTATGCGCAGCTGCTTCGCTCGGTTATCACACTGTTCGTCCAAGAACGAATTCTGCGTATTCGTGCTGTCCTTGCGTTGCTCATTTTCACAGCGTTCAGCATACTGTGGACTTCGCTTGTATTACCTCTCAGTGCCCCCCCATTTTCTCTTTCACACACTGCAATTGGGGCCTTCGGCTTGGCTGGAGTCGCCGGAGCATTAGCAGCAGCACAAGCAGGGCGGCTTGCCGATCAAAGCTTGGGACAACGAACGACAGGTATCGCACTAGTTGTATTGCTGCTGTCCTGGCTACCTATAGGCTACACCGAGCATTCTCTATTCGCTTTAACTCTTGGTGTCATTCTTTTGGACTTGGCCGTACAGGCTGTACATGTCACAAACCAGAGCTTGATTTTTAACGTTCGCCCTGAAGCACGAAGCCGACTTACCGCAGGCTACATGATATTTTATTCCATCGGTAGCGCCACTGGAGCCATTACCTCCACTCACATGTATACCTATGCTGGGTGGAATGGAGTTTGTCTATTGGGGGCTGGTGTCAGTGCTCTAGCTCTCATTTTTTGGGCGGTGACTCGACGTTCAACTTGATAGTAAACCCATATGGTTTGGATTAACGAAAAAAACGCCTGGGCCTCAATAACGGCCTAGGCGGTTCTCTTCTATCACTGTAGATCATCACTTAATTGCAATATAAATCAAAACGGGTTCATCTGGATTGCCATACACTTCAAAATCACCTGTGTAGGTCCGCTCCCCTTGTCCCGTGGCAGCCCATGCCCAAATTTTCTGCCATACACGGAAGATAGAAGAAGGTTCATGGGTTGCCTGAAAAATAGCATAGCGTGCAGCCGGAATTACAAGTTCTTCAAGCTCGTCAGGAGTTTGGAAGTCCTCAGCCGCTTCCTTTCCAATAAAAAATGTATACTCGCCCAGAGCTCCATTTTCATAGTCAGTATAGCAACCATAGACGGAAGCAAGTCCTTCATGACCTCTGATCCGACCTGCCACATTCTCACCTATAAAACGTTCCCACATGCTTGGAATGATCCCGTGAGATGTCTGTTCCTTCTGATTGTTTGTGCGTGCTTTTAGACCAATTAAATGGATTTCACCTCGGTACTCCTCCCGAATGGGTCCATCAAATGGAAGCTCTGTATCCTCTGAAGACCGCCACCTCTTCAAACGCGGTAAGTAATTACGTAGCATCGAAGTCGCTTCTTCTGCCTGCATCCCCTCTTCTACCAGGATCGGCACACACTGCTGGATCATTCCCTCCATCGTCAAGTCAGGCTGTACAAATGCACCTTCCTTGTAACAATACTTGCAATACTCATCTGTATTATTATGTTGTGCATCCGTTCCATATTGATCCTCATGCTCCAGCGGCATCCCGCAGCTTTGACAAGCTTTATCCATTCTCGTAAATCCCCTTTCGCTAACTCATATCTGGTATGCCACCAGTATAACGAAACAAACCTGACAACTATGGGTCAGGTTCGTTTTACTTTAATCTAAGATTTACTCTATAATTCCTAGCCTTCTTCATAATTAGACGCAATACGCAACGCCATCTTATGAATCTTGTCTCGCAAATGAGCCGGTTCTTTGACAACCACATCCGGCCCGAGGCTTAAAATGAACCCGTACACCCACGCATCCTCGGGAAACGGGACCGAAACTGTGTAAATTCCTTCCTCCTGCTCGCTCAATGCTTCCACACCAAACCAGTCCTCCCCCAGATGTCTTGAGTTGCGGTTAAATTGTAGCGTAAACGGTTGTACATCCCTGGATGCCGTCATCCGTCCCTCATTCCACGGCAGCACTTCATCAGAAAGATCCCTGCGGGTGAAAGCCGTCTCTGTAACTACAGGCTCACTCATACGAGCAAGCTTGAACAACCGAAACTGCCCCCTGTCGGGACAATACGCATACACAAACCATTGTTGCCCTTTCAGCACAAGCGTATGTGGTTCCACATTCCGCTTCGTTCGGGTTCCTTCCGCATTTCGATAGATAAAAGCAACCGTACGCGCTTGACTCATTGCCTCTTTTACCTTTATTAATTTAGCTTCCTGGACAGACTGATTTCCCCATCCCGAATGATCGACGATAAACTGTGTGGTACGGACACTAAATTGCTCTTTTTCAGACTCTGGTATAATGCTTTCAAATTTATGAAGTAACCGGGATACGTTGGGACCGCCCAACGACGAGGACAAACTCTGTAGGCCCATCACAATGTCCTTGATATCATGATCCGTCAGCATACTGCGATCCAGACGATATCCTTCCATCAGCCCAATCCCCCCACCTGCTCCCTGAAAAGTTACTACTGGGATACCAGCCAGACTAATCGCTTCAATATCTCTATAAATCGTCCGAATTGAAACCTCATACAAATCAGCGAGTTCCTTTGCTTGTATTCTATTTCTTTTCAGCAGCAAAATGACGATAGAAAGCAATCGATCGATTTTCATTTTTTCAAAACCTTTCACCCTTAATAAAAATAAGCCAGGAGTTCCTCATCATATCCCTGACCGTGATATTCCAAAGCGTTCTTTTCAATACCATAAGTTTTGAATCCCAATTTTCTATAAAGCTCAACAGCTGCTTGATTGGCAGCCACCACACTCAAATTGATTTGTTTCAATCCTTCCACTTTTCTACCTCGACTGATAACTTCCAATAAAAGTTTCTTAGCGATCCCCTGGCCTCGGTAAATCGGTGGTACATACACTCCCCAAATCGTTCCTTTATGCCGTGTCTTAATTTTGTGTTCTCTTCTAAACCCGGTCATGCCAGCCAGCTGATGATCCTTTGTAAATGCACCAAGTATGTAATGATCTCTCTTATTTTGTATTTGCTTCACTATATCAAATAACGAAACTTGTACAGCTTCCTCATAAGAGGTTCCAAAAGCTTCGGGATTCATTTTTAGGGCTTCCAGTCTTAAATTCCAATACGCTTCAGCGTCTGCTGGCTCTATGTTCCTGATGATAATCATGGCTTCATCCCTCCAAATGTTTTCCTCCATCTTACTCTATCTATTATTTAAATTAAATCTATGATGCCTAAATTAAAATAGCCTCAGATGCTAGACCCAGCCGGATATAGCATCTGAGGCTTCAATACTCATTACATATTATGACTCATAGCGTTTCAGCACAATGACCGCATTATGACCACCGAAGCCGAAAGAATTAGATAACCCAATATTTAGCGAAGCCTTGCGCGCTTCGTGAGGCACATAATCCAGATCACAAACAGGGTCTGGATTGTCCAGATGCATCGTTGGCGGAATGATACCTTCTCGAAGGCTTTGAACAAGCGCAATCGCTTCGACACCGCCTGCGGCTCCTAGCATATGACCTAGCATGGACTTATTCGCGGTTACCGGAATCTGATAGGCATAGTCACCAAACAGCTTGTGAATCGCCAAGGTTTCAGCGATATCCCCTACAGCCGTACTCGTTGCGTGAGCACTGATCACGTCCACTTCTTCAGGGGAGATTCGAGCCGAATGAAGGGCCGCTTTCATTGCTAGATAAGCTCCGGTTCCTTCAGGATGCGGTGCAACCATATGATAGGCATCCGAACTCGCTCCATAACCGATGACCTCACCATAGATTTCTGCACCACGCCGGGTAGCGTGCTCCAGCGACTCCAGCACCAAGATGCCTGCTCCTTCGCTCATGACAAAACCGTCCCGATTCTTATCAAACGGCCGACTTGCTGTGGAAGGCTCCTCGTTACGTGTCGACAAGGCAGTTGCATTAGCGAAACTTGCCAAAGCCAATCGAGACACCGCCGCTTCAGCTCCACCGGCAAAAATGACATCCGCATCTCCTGTACGAATGGTTCGAAATGCCTCTCCAATTGCAGTGTTCCCAATTGAACAAGCCGTTACAGGTGAAAGCGTAGGACCCATTGCTCCAAACGCGATACTAATTTGGGCAGCAGCCATATTCGAGATCATCATAGGTACCAGCGTCGGGCTAACTCTGCCCGGACCACGATGTAGCAGCACGTCCACATTGTCTACCAACGTATCCAAACCGCCAACTCCTGATCCCACATATACACCTACACGCTCCAGATCAGTGCGATCTAGTTCCAGGCCAGAATCCTTGAGCGCTTGCTCTGCCGCATATAATGCAAACTGAGTAAATCGATCCATTCGTCTGGCATCCTTACGCCCCCACTGTTTTTCTGCATCAAAATCCTGTACCAGTCCAGCAATTTGTGCTTTTAAATCGGACACATCAAATGAATTAATTTTACGTATACCTGAATGGCCCTCCAGCAAATTGTTCCATAGCGTGTCTACTTCATTACCCAATGGCGAAACGACACCCATACCTGTTATCACTACTCTTTGCATAAGCTATTCATTCCTCCTGCTCGATGGCTTACTTATAATCCTCATTTTACCCCCGTCTTATCCTATTACAAGTGTTTGTTTATCCTGGTATAATGAACACTACTATAGTAAGCGCCTGATTTAATTACTTCAGATACACTCATTGAATGGAGAGAAAATACCTATGAAAACGGAAGCACGTCTGGAAGCACTATCTGTTTTTCTGAAAACAAAAAGGGCCCGCCTACACCCGCATATGGTTGGTCTTCCCCCAGGGTCACGTCGCAGAACACCAGGTTTACGTAGAGAAGAAGTCGCTCAACTTGCAGGTGTCAGTACAACCTGGTATACCTGGCTGGAGCAGGGTCGGGATATTAAAGTATCCTCCTCCGTGTTGGATGCTATTGCTGCTGCCTTGCAGTTGAACACGGATGAGCGTAAATATTTGTACGATTTAGCGCTGGAAGCCGGGTCTCATAACCTTCCTGCTCCTGCAGAGCAGGCGATCATATCTCCATCTCTGCAAAAGATCGTACAAGAGTTGCACTACTGTCCTGCTATTATTTCAGATCGGCGCTGCCATATTGTCGGCTGGAACGAAGCTGCCGCTCATGTTTTTATGGATTTTGCCGAGCTACCACATGAGCAACGCAATATGATCGAACTGCTATTTACCAAAAAGGAGTTTAAAAGTCTGGCCGTGAATTGGGAGCACTTTGTAAAGGGGTTTCTTGCCATTTTTCGCGCTTATTACGGGCAATACGTGACAGACCCCTGGTATGCTCAATTTATACAAAATATGAGCGAGGCCTACCCAGAGTTTAACGAGCTTTGGAATCAGAGTGAGGTAAGCTCCGCTCCCGAAGTGCTCATTGAATTTCGTCATGCCAAGGCTGGCAAAATGTTATTTGACCTGACTTCCCTTCAGGTACAAGGCAGTGTCGATCTCCGTTGCAGCATTTACACCCCTAATGCGCAAACTTCTACGGAAAGTAAACTCCAAAAGTTAATGGAAGGCAACTAAAGGATTTCATCCCTCCTGTTATGAAGATATCTTTTTCCGTCCATACTACATCTACGATCTGTGCAAAATAGATGCCATATATGTGACAGAGCCGATAGCTTCAACTGTGCTACTACCAGGAGGGAGGGAATCATCATGAAAGCCAAACCGACAAGTTCCCAGCACACACAAAACCAAGCACCATTGCCTGTTCCGGTACAATTTGACCGCAGCTGGCAGGACGAGCTGGACCAACGCCTGCACAAGGGAGGCCCCTGGGGAGATTGGGATCTGTATCAGCTGGCCATCGAGGCGGAAAAGGCCAAGCTGGTGCCGAGCTTTGATGAGCTTCAATGTCTTCAGCATTTGCAAGACCTCACTCCTCTGCCCCATCAACTCGATACCGCTCGGAAGGTACTGTTTGAGATGTCTGGACGTGCCATTCTTGCCGATGAAGTCGGCCTAGGCAAAACAATTGAAGCTGGAATGATCCTTAAGGAATATCTGGTTCGCGGGCTGGCTTCCAAAGTGCTTATTCTTGTACCCGCTTCTTTGGTCCTGCAATGGGTGCGTGAGCTGAATAGCAAATTCGGCATTCCCGCAGTCGCCCAGAAAAAAGCGTATTCTTGGTCTTCCGAGGTCGTCGTAGCCTCTATGGATACGGCCAAAAGAGAGCCACATAGTAACATCCTGCTAGATACCGATTATGACCTGCTCATTATTGACGAGGCTCATAAGCTGAAGAATAAAAAAACATCCAACTACCAGTTCATTATGAAGTTGCGTAAAAAATATTGTTTGCTCCTGACAGCTACACCTGTACAGAACGATCTATCTGAGCTGTTTAATCTGATCACGTTACTCAAGCCTGGTCAATTAGGAAGACAAGGCGATTTTTCAGCAAACTTTGTTGTAGATAAACGTCTGCCCAAAAATGAAGATCAGCTCAAGGATGAGCTGTCTAAAGTCATGATCCGCAATCGTCGTGGAGAAGGGCCAGTTCAATTCACTAAACGAAATGTTTCCAACATTCACTTGGAGCTCTCGCCAGAAGAGCAAGCGCTGTACGATGGGGTGACCTCTTTTGTCAAAGAGCAATATCAAGCGAATGGCGGAAATTTAAGCAGCATGCTGTCTCTCGTTACCCTTCAACGGGAAGTGTGCAGTAGCCGGGACGCTGTGTTCGTCACGCTGGTCAATTTGTCCAAAAAGATGGCTCCAGACTCTCCTCTACGTGATCGTGTCTGGGACTTGGTCGCACACATTAAAGCGATCAAGGCCAATTCCAAAGCTGAAAAAGCGCTTGAACTTATCCGGAAGATGAACGAAAAAGTGATTATTTTTACAGAATATCGGGCCACACAGGAGTATTTGCTAAACTATTTCCGTGATCGCGGACTGTCTGCTGTTCCTTACCGAGGGGGTATGAACCGAGGCCGCAAGGATTGGATGATGGATCTGTTCCGTGGTCGCATTCAGGTTATGATTGCCACTGAAGCAGGTGGTGAAGGTATTAACCTGCAATTTTGTCACCACATGATTAACTTCGATTTACCGTGGAACCCCATGCGCGTGGAACAGCGGATTGGACGGGTGCATCGACTTGGACAGAAGCATGATGTGAATATCTTCAACCTGTCCACTACCGGAACGATTGAGGAGCATATCCTGCACCTGCTGCATGAAAAGATTAATATGTTTGAAATGGTCATTGGCGGATTGGACGTTATTCTGGAAAAGTTCGAGAAAAAAGAATCCATTGAAAAAAGTTTATATAAAATCATGCTTGAGTCCAGCAGTGATGATGAAATTCGCAGAAAAATGCAAAAGTTAGGCCACTCGCTGGATTCCATCAAACAAGAAATAGAACAAATCCGCACAAACCCGTCAGTCACTCCAAATGTAGCAACCGATAAGTCAGCTGGAACAAAGCAGCCTAAGGGACGGCTAACAGGAGTAAGCTCAAGTGTCACCGAGGATTTGTTAGGCTTAGCAGGTGATGCAGCTTCTCCAACCAAAGCTCGGCGCAGTGTGAAAGGAGGTCGCTAGCCTTGACTATGAATGCACAGCAAGTCCAGCGTTTTGTCCACACCTATCTGGAAGCTACCGGGTGCAGCATCATTGAGAGGTCTCCCCACCATGTAACTGTCAAGCTGTCTCCAGAGGCAGATAAAGCCTTGACAAATCGTCCCTACTATTGGGGATACGTAGAGCGTACTGGCGTTCCAGCGCAGACGATGTCCTTCACATTCATCTTTGATGGGGAAGCCTATCGGACAGAACAGGAACGTTTAGCGGATCAGACGCCACCAGCTCCTGTAGCTGGCAACGCAGCACAAGATCAGGTCATGGGGCGTTACTTCGGTCATGTACCGACGTTACCGCAATTAGGGCCTGGTCGCATTATGCAGGAGGAGCTTCGATACGGAAGCCGTCGGCTGCATCAAATTTTTGAAGCCGCTCGGGATGGAGGAAAATATGTTTATTTGTTCGAGCAGCCTGATGCCCGTCAATTGTCTGCCCGTTCTCCTGTAGTCTATGAAGCTTGGCTCAGCGTCTGCTACAAGATTGAGTTTGCCTGCGATCTGAAGCGTGAGGAACTTCAGTGGCTAGGGATTTCACTCAAAAGCGGCACTATTGTAACCAATTTTGGCGCTATGCTCGAAACTCGGCAGCTCAGCCCACTACTGGCAGGCAATATGCATGTACAGCCAGCACTGCTATCTGTCCCTGAGGCTTCCACCTCGCTTGAAAACTATCTCACCGAACAGCTCCGACAGCAAGATTATGGTTGGGCTGAGCAGGCGAAGGAACGATTGCGCGAGGAACTAGAGGTCATAGACCACTACTACGATGACCTAATCAAGGAACAGAAAGAGGAAGAGGATAAAAAAGAATCCGTATTAGAGCAGCATCAAGCCCGTCGTAAAGAAATGGTATGGCAATATGAGCCAAAGGTACTCGTATCCGCCATTAACTGCGGCATATTTCACCTGCGGTAACTGATATCTCACGCTCCTTCGCAGGTTGGTTGCAGACATGTCGTCAAGTTGTAACATCTTGCTTCAGCCTACATCAGTTTCTGCTGCTGCAAACACAAGCGTAGTCTAACCTGTCTCCTATGTATCGACAGCAAAAAGCGAACCTGGATACGACATTTGCGCCGACAGGGTGCAGCAGTCTTTTCATCGGACAGGCTGTATGCTAGTTAAAAAAGAATGCCTCCGTCGGCAAGTCATCCGACAGAAAGGTGGATTCCATTGAAGAAAAATCATTCCGGGCATTATAGCGTAGGTATGATCGCAGCTGTACTGATCGGCCTGTCCGCAGTCTGTCCGTTCGCTTCCATTCATGCGGCTCCCTCAGCCGTTCAAGAAAGCAATTTAAGCTCAGCACCCAACTACAACGAAAGCTCGTGGGTTCCTCCAATGGAATCCATGAGTCCTGCTACTCCTTCTGCCTCCCCGGGTGACGTTTCATCAAAGCTTCCTGCTCAGCAACAAGGGGTGCCTGAAGACGTGAAACGGACAGCAGCCGACACCGTACAATCCCTATCGTCGCAACCCCCTTTTGCTTCGTGGAAAGACGCCGAGCTCAGCTACCATCCGCTTGGACCTGGAACCCATAGCTGGCTTGTTCAAGTGAACCATGCAGGAGAATACATTGGCTACCTGATTATCGGATCTGACCCAGACGGCGCTTATCAACTCAATGAATACGGGAATGGTCCAGGCGGACCATATAGTATGGATATACTTCGCCAATCCCTCAAGTTGCTCACAGAAACCGAATTTTCTTCTATCGACAAGCTGCAAATTACACCTATGTATGAGGAACCACTTTTAGCCTATTGGCTGGTGCGTTCCTCTACGGGTAGCCAAATATGTATTGATGCTGTTACTGGCGATCCGCTACCTGTAGAAGTAGCAGATGGGGGCTGGAAACATAAGCTTCAGAACAACGCGATCTCTTCACCTACACCCTTTTCGAAAACGCAGGCACAAACAGTTACTATCTCGTCCGATCCTTTCAATCCCTATGATGATCTGGGTTGGCTTCAAGCTAAGCAAAAACTTTCCATTTATGACACAGGTCAATTTATGGACGCGCTAAGTAATTCACCACGTATGATTTTTTCTGCCACAAGTATCAATTTTGCCTTTGGGGGACCCTTATCCATTAGCGGGTTTCAAGCTTGGATATCTCCAGATCATCCGTCCGAACCCATTTTATATGCATTAACCTACCACGATGGACTTTCCCGATTTGTGCCACTAAAACAGCTGTTGCCTCATGGTCAATTTTACCGTTTGGAATCTTAGTAATTTCAGAAACAATAAAAATCATTCGAATTTATCCCTATAACAACATAAAAAGAGACCTCAAATGGCATACCCCATGCCTCTTGTGGTCTCTTTGGCGTGTTTTAACGTTGCTCTCTGCGCCCTCTGCGCGTGGATTTTATCCACATTTTCAGAGCGAGAGGCAACATGCCAAACCATTTGCTCACCCATGGCTCCTTGGCTTGTTTTTGGCTACGTCGAACCTCACGTGGCGTTTCCATATAACGCACAATCCGCTGCGTAATATACGTCACCAGTTCGTCACTCTTCGCCATCCTCCATGACCTCCTTCATCTGACCTATCATTTCCAATCACCTTGCCTTGGAAATATCAAATCACACGTTAGGTTCAGATACCACTAGCTTGCACAGTTTCCAGCTACTCTAATCCCTGCGGAATAACTATGCATGGGTTCCCTTAAATGGAACATACTATCTTCAATATAACAGTTCCCCCAAGGTTTATTGTTATATTTGAAGGCAGCTACGCTGCTTTAGGTTTGATGTCTGTTATGCATAGTTTCCAGTAAACAATCAATTCGTCCATTGGAGGAATAGAACGTGTTGAATAAAAAGTTAAACAAGATATGGCTGATCGGGCTGGGGTTAAATTTTTGTATCCTTTGTAGCGCTGTATTTGCCCCATTTGCTTATGCAACTACTCAGCCTGGCGAGAAAAGCACCGACACAAACAAGCATACAGAAACCTCGTTTAACCGCTCCTATCACGCTTTTGCCAAGCCCGTGGTCCTGATTGATGTAGGTCATGGCGGTGTGGATGGTGGAACAAGTCACAAAGGACTTCTGGAAAAAGATATCAATCTCGCCATTGCTCAAAAACTGTACTTGATCTTACGTTCCCAGAGTTACCCTGCTGTCTTGAATAGGGACAAGGACTACGCACTGAGTGATGATAACCGTTGGTTGCAGTCCAAATCCCGGCATCTTAAAGACCTCGCCCAACGTAAAAGCTTGACAGAACAACTGCCCACTGCTGTGGTTGTAAGCCTGCATGTCAATTGGGCCAAACGTGCCGAAAAACGTGGACCCATTGTACTGTATCAAGATGAAGGCAGCAGCTATATGTTAGCTGAGCAGATCCAGCGTTCATTAAACCGCTTATTTTGCATGAATAGACAAACCATGTACGGAAAACCCTTTTATCTTCTGAATAAAATTCAACATCCCGCTGTAATAGTCGAAACGGGGTTTATCAGCAACGAACAAGACAGAGCCCTACTTTCTGGGGATCGCGGCCAAAAAAGGATTGCTGAAGCTATTGCCGAAGGCATTATTGCCCATCTGACGGCGTGGTAGTATTCGTGGCTGGATCTCCTGTCCACCCCCATACATCACGCACTAGATCGCTAATGCCTACAAACTGAGCATGTTCCTTTAATTTAGGAACCGATGAATGAAGCCCTGAGGAGGTATACATGCCGGACACGCCAACATGTCCAATCGTTACACAGGTGTTGTGCTCTGCCAACCATTCAACCACTTTGCTAAGTTGCCGATTCACATGAGCGAGTGTATGAACATCATCCAAAAAAACATCATTTCGCACCGGTGGCATTCCCTTTTTAGCGGCAAGTTCAGGCACCACTGACCAATAATTAGTTCGGCTATCAACAAAAAATAGTCCATGTTCCTTACAAACATCAAGAACGATGGACATAATGCGCTTGTCTGAGGTGACCTTGGAGCCCATATGGTTGTTCATTCCTATGGCATAAGGAACATCCTTGATAGCTGCGGTCACCTTGGCGCGTACTTCTTCATCCGTCATATTAGCCTTGATTGCTCCAGGTCCAAGCCATTCAGGCTTGCCCTGCTTGGGCTCCATTGGAAGATGGACGATAACATCATGACCACGATTATGCGCTTCCATAGCGTCCTGTTTGGTTGTTGGCAGGAAGGGCATTACAGCAACGGTGATTTTGACAGGTAAATTTAAAATCTCCTTGGTACCTTTCATGTTGTTTCCTAGATCATCAATAATGACAGCAACCCTCTTTTGCTGCTGGTTCTGTTGGTCTATTGCTTCGGCAACAGCAGTTTTACAGACCATAAATAACATACAGACTGAAATACAAAGCACTACGATGATTTGCATTCTAGATCTTGCATGGTGTACAAGCGCATAAGACGAATTCTTCCGGTTGCGTGATGCCTTTAAAGCCTTTTTTATTATATTTCTCATGTGCAGCTTCCGTCGTGTACTCATTTGCGGGTCAGCCTCCTTCTCTGTCCCTTCATTGTGTGAGTAAAACCGTTTAAATATGTATAAGGCAGATCTGAGATATAATCTCTGATCTGCCTTGAAGTGCGCATAATAACGTATATTAAAGCTGCTTACCAGTTTTTATCGATAAATTCATCACGACCGGATTGGGCTCTATCTTCCTTATAATGCTTCACATTCTTCTTGTGATAATCCTGATGATAATCCTCTGCCGGATAAAAAATTGCAGCCGGAAGAATCTCCGTTACAATTGGCTTATCAAAGCGTCCGCTTTGTGCCAACTGTTCCTTGGATTGTTGTGCAAGCTCTCGTTGCTGCTCCGTATGATAAAAAATTGCAGGCTTATATTGTGTGCCTCGGTCCTGAAACTGACCTTCTCCGTCGGTAGGATCTGTTTGCGGCCAATACAATTCAAGTAGCTTTTCATAAGGAAACAGCTCAGGATCAAACGTAATCTGCACCACCTCATAGTGCCCGGTTGTTCCTGTTTTAACCTGTTCGTAGGTCGGATCGGAAATCGTCCCTCCAGTATAGCCTGAGACAATACTATGAATGCCCGGCTGCTCCTCGAACGGAGTCACCATACACCAGAAGCATCCGCCTGCAAAAGTTGCTTTCTCCATCTTTCATCCAACCTTTCATTAGCTTCATCAACAAATGCGTTATCTTCTATCATATCTTAAAAATTAAACTTATAAAAGAATTGCTTATGAACTTGAATAAAGTTCAAGCCCTCGTATTGGAATCATTGCTGGAAGTCTGCAATAATTCCGAAACATAAGAAAAGGTTTATAAAATTGCTACAATAGCAATTCTATAAACCTTTTCTAAATGGATGCGGTCGAGAGGACTCGAACCTCCACGGGGGGTTAGCCCACACGGACCTGAACCGTGCGCGTCTGCCAATTCCGCCACGACCGCATATATATTTGTCGTCTATCTCGAAAGAATCAATCTTTCTTAGCGACAAGATAGATCATACCATGCTCAAATAAAGTTGTCAAATCTTTTGTTTTTCTTTATTTCTTCTTGATAAAAAAGGAATAATACGATAATATAAGAACATAAGTTCTTAGGAACAAAAGTTCCTTTACTTCCATGACTATGAATTATCATCACATTTCCCTAAGGCGGTGAATGGTAATGATCTCTTCAGATACTACTCAGCATTCATGCTCTCTTGTGAAAAGTTATCTGCTCCTTACCTTTATTCAAAAAGTATTTGAGCGTGACAGCCTAATTCTTCAAGAAAGCGGCGTGCTGAAAACCCCTGATCTTTATGTCGAAATGGTTAACGCAGGAATAGATCGTACCGGAATCCTGCTATCTGAAATTAAACATGAATTTAAGAAGTATCATGTTCGTGTTCTAGACATACAACAAAACCACTCCGGCGTTCACGCCACCTATATATATAAAGGCGTCAAAGAGCAGTTCAGTATGCCTATGTCCGCATTCCGCAAAGAAATGTATGAACGAATGCGAGCTTATTTGGGGCTCCCTACCTCTATGCCTCATACGGCGTCTCTACCTTTGCCAGAGAAATATCGCCCCGAATTACCCAATAACTCAACCCCCAAACCCCTACCCGTTGTTGGGCGAAGTTGGATTGCATCCTCTTCTGCCTATAAGCATAAATCCCCTCGCCCTGCTGCTTTTGCTGCAAGCAAAAGAGCATAATCCCCGCACTACATGCAAAAAGAAGCTTCCGCAGGCACTAACTGTGCTCGGAAGCTTCTTTCCATAAACATCACTATCATTTGTTCAGATCAATCTATTTCCCCTATTTTGAGTATGGGTTATCTGTATGGATGATTCGTTTTAATGTAGCGCCTTCTGTACACGTGTAACCCCTTGACTTAGAGCATGTCCTCCACCAACTGCAGCAGCTACAGCAACGGCTTCCATAATCTCCTGATCACTGGCTCCTTTGGAACGCGCCTCATTCACATGATAAAACGTGCACACCTCATTGTTGGCAAATAAGCCAATTCCTAGCGCAATCAGTTGCTTGGTTTTTTCATCTAAACTGCCGGCTTGAAAGCATTCTCCGGTAAAGCGATGATAGGCATGAACTACCTCGGGCAACTTATCTTCCAAATGGCTGATTTGATCCTTGTATGCATGTACTTTTTCGTCCATAACCGTCATTAACACAGCACGCCCTCTCTGTTGAGTTTTGCTTCATTACTGTGTCCGGTTTAGAGTTTCTGTATGCCTAATGAAGCACCCAGTTTTTTTATCCAATCCCCATTAGAACTCGTTTCTTAATCCAGTTCTATCGGATTGTGACGCGGCTCGCTGAACGGCTGGTATGTATAGCTGCGATCCAACTTGACCACACGTCGATTCTGGCGGCGAATAAGCACCTGTTCATCATCCCATGCCAGTACAATGCCAACCACATCGTTGGACTCCAATCCATCGCGTACGACGCGTACCTTTTCACCAGAAAGTCGATAAGCATCCAATTCTTCGTCCATTATCATCCATGTCCCCTCCTTGTCCATTTTTTTCAACACAACGGCCATAATTTTATATACATGAAAAAAGTTTAAAAAGAGACCTAAACGAATCATTTAGGTCTCTTCCGCTTACTACTTATATGGATTGCCAACAGAGCAACAAATTATCCCGACTGATTTACACTGTGATCATGTTCTTTTGTATCGTTCTTCTCGTACCAGAAGTCCAGCACTTGTGCAGACAACACTCGCTGTTCTACATACTCCACTTGGTGAGCAGTAAATTCTTCTTTCCAAGAGAAAGACAATTCTTCGCATAGGTTAACCAATGTCAACAACTCAGACCAGGCCACATAGCGTTTATACCAAAAAAACTGAGGATGTTCAATCATATAGGGATACAAATCGTCGAATTCCGTATGCTTACAATCCAAGGCGCGTTCAAAATGCACTTTAGCCGCTGCCAGTTTTTCCAGAAAAAACTGTTCGGTCAATTGTTCATTCCCCATGTTGCTGCCTCCTCTCCCAAACCTTATATATATTATAAGCGAAATTGATGCTCATGCAAAGGTTATTATTAGAAATAAGGATCCGGAGTTTCGAATTGTTACTATTCAGCAAACTCTATCTTACCGTCAGCTAACGACGAAATTTTAACCAATGATTCTACACGGATACCCTGCTCACGGATGGTTCTCGCTCCAGCCTGAAACATTTTTTCAACCGCAACTCCGAATCCAATCAACTCCGCTCCAGAGCGTTGAATAATTTTAACCATGCCTCGAGCCGCATCGCCATTAGCGATAATATCATCAATGAACAACACACGATCATGCTCATGAATAAATTGGCGTGACAGCATAATATCTGTGACAATACCTTTTGTAAACGAAGGTACACGCTCACACAGCGCATCCGGATCAGCTAATAAAGTCTTTTTACGACGAGCAAATACCAACGGTACACCCAACTCCAACGCTGTCGCAAACCCGATGGCAATGCCTGAGGATTCCACGGTCACTACTCTGGTGATTTTCTCTTCCCGGAAACGGGCTGCGAACTCTCGTCCCATTTCCATTGTCAGCTCTGGATCAACCTGATGATTAAGCAATCCATCCAGCTTTAGCACCTGATCTGACGCAATCACGCCTTCATTTAAAATTCGTTTCTTTAATACTTCCATTCCATGACCTCCCACGGCATTCCTATGCGGTAAAAGTACCATACTTCACCCGCCGCTTTCAAGCTATAGCCTGCTTTCCATGCGTTCATGTGATATTTTTTTTACGTTTGTTCCAGAACCATGCGATGATTCCTCCCAAAACGATTAAAAGAATAACGATCAAACCTACCTGGTGCGTCACCTTCTCCATCAGCTTAGCCACCTGTTCCCAGTGCATGCCCACCGCATGTCCGATCCCCAAAAATGTACCGCACCACAGCAAAGCTCCTGCCGATGCATAGCCGATATAGCGAAAAACACCTAGACGGGTTGTGCCTGCCAGATAGGATGATACATGTCTCAAGCCGGGGACAAAATACCCGAACAAAATTCCCCAGGTACCATAACGCCCGAACCAATTTTCGGAAGAGGCAATCCTGGAGGGCGTAAGCCTCACCCATTTACCGTATCGGTGCAATAGTGGCTTGCCCAGCAAACGACCCAATGTGTAGCTAAGCATCATGCCTGTCATACTACCGAAAAATGTGACTGCCAGCGCGGCAATAAAGTTGTAGTGTCCTTGAGACACGAGCCCGCCAAAGGCGATCATTAGCACTTCGTCGGGTATCGGCATACCAGCTACTCCAAGGGCAAGCAAGCCGAACATCGCCAAATATCCGTATTCCAGTATCCATGCAAGGATTTGACCCATAAATTACGCTCCCGTCAAGCTATTCATTAAATTCAGTATAATTATTTTCAGTCCCATCCAGTCATGTCCCATTTCAGTTGAACATAGTTTGTATTATATGCTCGCTGCAGCGTTATTCAAGCAAGCAAGGGGGGACTGAGAATGAAACGTAATATTCATGTTTTTCAGATTGCTTTTACATACATTGGTACAATCGTCGGTGCCGGGTTCGCTACCGGACAAGAAATTTTGCAATTTTTTACGCAATATGGACGTTGGGCTACAATCACCATTATGCTGTCCACACTTGTATTTGTATGGTTGGGTACGAAAATGATGCTGATTGCTCATGATATTTCAGCCCGCTCCTACGAGGATCTGAACAAACACCTTTTTGGTGCCAATGCTGGAAAATGGATCAGCATATTCACGCTTATTGTGCTAATTGGCGTGAACAGTGTCATGCTGGCAGGAGCCGGCTCTGTTTTTGTGGAGCACCTTCACCTACACTACCAAACAGGACTGCTCATTACATTAATCGGAACTTACTTGCTGCTGAATAAAGGTATTAAAGCGATTTTGCATATGAACACCATTGTTGTCCCGCTGATGATCACCATATCTCTTTTGCTCGTTCACAGCACCCTTTCCATGCCCAATCCACAAAGCTTTATCACGAATACAACAGACCACAGTGCGCTACGAACATGGATCTCTCCACTCCTATATACGTCCTTCAATCTGGCTATGGCTCAGGCCGTGCTTGTCCCTCTAGGCAGTCAAACTTTCTCCCGCAAAACCATCCGCTGGGGCGGTGTATTGGGCGGAATTGGTGTTGGCTTTATGCTGATGGCTGCACATTTTGTCATGTCAGCGCAAATGCCAGGCATTCAGCAATTTGAAATCCCTATGGGAAGCATCGCTTACCGTCTAGGCGCCCTTGTTGAAATCATATACATTCTACTCATTTTCATGGAGATCTTCAGTACCTTTGTAGCCGACATTTATGGAGTCAGTCTACAAATTCGTCAGCATGTCCAAATTTCGCCCAAGCTCATTACATTATTCATTATGCTCACCTGTTTTTTAATCAGTCAGTTCGGCTTCAGCTCACTGTTATCTGTTCTTTATCCTATTTTCGGAATGCTCAGTCTGATGTGGGTTAGTAAACTGATCTTAGCAGGACGCGGAAGACCTTTCCGCTCCTCACGTCCTCGTTCCAGCTTTCGACATTCTGATTCCAAACCAGGTGATACCCGTCATGGTTAGTGTGGAAATTTCAAATACATTTTCTTCAGCTCGTTAACAGCACGACTTAAAGAATAGCTTGATTTAGCCTTGTCGCAGGCAGATCTAGCCAGTTCATAACGATAGGCAGGGTCAGCAATGACCTTTTCTAATGCGTCTGCCAGTGCCTTCGGATTATCGGGTGGCACGAGCAGACCATTTACCCCATCCTCAATCTGCTCCGGTATTCCCCCTACTTCTGTACCTACCAATGCCAGACAGCTCAACGCCGCTTCTGCAAATACGGAGCCAAAGGCCTCCGCCCGCGAAGGCAATACGAATACATCAAAGAAAGGCATAAACTCTTCAGGATGAAGAGTATATCCATAAAAAATCGTCTCATGGTATATATCCAGCTGTCGCGCCATCTCTTCCAGCTCAGGTCGAATCGGACCATCTCCAATGATATGGAGTACAAATTCCTGATTTCTTTTTTTCAGCTCAGCGCAAGCCTGTAATAGAATATCAAGCCCTTTGGCGGGAACAAGTCGGCAAACGGTTATGAGCTGTGTCACTTCATTTTCGTGAGGAATGGGCTTAAATCGTTTCTCATCATATCCATTTGGAATAACCACAACATCTTGCGGATGCTGTACATAAGGTGTTAAGTAATGCTGAAAAGATTGCGATACTGCTATCAGGCGATCCGCCTTATGCTCCATTTCTCGGTACAGTGACACTAAGAATTGGTGTTCAGGCCCGTTCTCCTCTATTTTCCCGTTTAGAATTAACTCCTTCTCATAGGAAGAGTGAATCGTCTGTACGAGCGGGATATCTGGAAATACGTTTTTCATAGCGAGCCCGGCAATCGGATGATGAGCATGAATAAGGTCAAAGGGCTTCTGAATACGAAGCCGAGTCCACCACAAATAATCACGGTACGTCTGAATATATTTTTGAACAATTGGATATTGCTCATATCTCGTCCAGTCGAAGGTATCAAAGATTACTTCGTCCCTACCCTTGTTACGAATCCGTTTAGGGATTGAAAATAGCTCCATTTCCCAACGGGGGGACGTAAATCGCTCTTGCAAATATGGAATCATGGATGAAACGCCTCCCGGTTGCTCGGGTGGGAAAAAGAGAGCCTGTAGCAATTTCATGAGTGCTTCCCCTTTCAAGCATTAAACTGCCCGGAACACAGGATATATGTATAGGTTTCCGGATTTTCTGAAAGATGATATATTGAGAATAAATGTTAGGCACAAAAGAAAATTATAACATTTTAACTGCAATAAATCCTGTCTATTGTATCGGAACGATATCGTCCGTTCAATAGATAGATTAATTTTACAAATGGAGTCGGTGATGTTGACGTTGTTGTCCTTATTGGGAACCTTGGGCTCCCCATCTCTGGCCGGGGCTATAAGTGCAGCCTGCGGTTTGTATATTATACTCATGATGGCGCTAATGTGCGTGATCATATATAGCAGACAACGAAAAAAAGCCTATATCCTTTTTTCGGTTGCCGCTATTTTTATTATGACATATGAAGCGATGAATCTCTATTCGGCAGGCGGCGGCCAAATGCAACTGCAGGGAATCGTGTGGAAAAATGCGCTGGAGGCGTTTGCCTTCTTGCTCATCAATGCCGCTGTATTTCAGCTGTACCGAAAACTAAAGCGTGTGGAAAAATGGGCCTTGCTGTTGCTGGCTGCGTTATTAATACTGCCGGTAATGGCTTGGACTTTAGGTTTGTTACCCACTTGGATCAGCTCAGTGAAATTGGTTGGATTCACTCTGTTTTATCGAGTGCTGGTGCTTATATTAAGCCTTCTGTTCATCACCCCACGGATCGGACAGCCAAAGAAATTTATAGCAGGCTTATTCACTTATTCGCTCTGGCTTGGTTTTCTCTGGCTGCAAAATGACATCCCTGAAGAAGCAAACGGGTCAAGCACAGTCCTGTGGATGTCATTTTTACCATTGTTGTACTACACTACGTTATTCATCATTCTGTTTGAACGGATTGTGGAGCTACTCCAAAGGATTTATCGTTCTTCCATCACCGATGGCCTCACAGGGCTGTATAACCGTAAATATTTTTCGGGAAGATTACGGAGATATATGGACCAGGGAATCCGCGTGTCGGTCATTTTTTGCGATATTGACAATTTCAAAAAGCTGAATGATACGCAGGGCCATGCTCGTGCGGATGAGGTTCTCAAGCAGGTCGCACAAATTATGGAGGAGGAACTGGATGAAATCGGGCTGACCGGACGATACGGTGGCGAGGAACTGGTCGCAATGGTTGTGGATCGGCGGGCCAAGGTGGCGCAGGTCGCAGAACGAATCCGCGAACGTGTCGCTGAGGAAAGCATCGTCACTATCAGTGTCGGACACAGTACAGCAAAGAAGGAAATAAACCCGGATGAACTCGTCAAACAGGCCGATCAAGCCATGTACATATCCAAAACGACAGGCAAAAACAAGGTTACAGCTTATAAGGCAGCGGAAGTGAAGCAGAGTCGGGCAGCACGCGCACAATAATTCGCAATTCGATTCGTTATCAAAGACTGCCTATGAATACTGCTCTGTCTGGTTGTCTATATCATAAAATGACGCACAGGAATCTCATACGAGCCTGTGCGTCATTTGTATTTAATCTCTTCATTAAACTTCTGAAGTTGCGGATGCTATATCACGGCCGATCGAGGCCAGTTCTTCGCTAGTCAGCTCTCGATAGCTGCCCAGTGGAAGCTGATCATCCAGCTTCAATGGCCCCATGGCGGTTCTTTTCAAGTAGGTCACCTTTTTACCAATCGCCTCGAACATGCGCTTCACTTGGTGAAACTTACCCTCATGGATTACGAGCGAAATATAGGAAGTGACTTCTCCATCTGCCTGATGCGGCTGTTCATGCCGAAGAATCGTCAACTGCGCGGGTAGGGTGACATACCCATCGTCCAGTTCCACTCCTGCTGTAAATTGAAGAATATCCTCCTCCGTGACATGCCCCGACACCGTAGCTTCATACGTTTTGGGGACATGACGCCGTGGAGACAGTAGTTCGTGCGCCAGCTTGCCGTCGTTGGTCAACAGCAATAAGCCTTCTGTATCTTTATCTAGCCTCCCTACTGGAAAAGGCTCAAAATGTCGTTCCTCCACACTCAGCAAATCCAGCACCGTCCGTTCCCTCGTATCTTCGGTTGCGGATATGACACCTGGAGGCTTGTGCAGCATGATGTAAATAAACTCCCGAAATACAACCAGTTCTCCGTTCACTTCAATTTGGTCTTGGTATGGATGAACCTGTAAGCCGCTATCTTTGATGGTCCGTCCGTTTACCGTGATCATACCTTGCTTTACCTGTTTCTTGATATCACTACGGGAACCATATCCCATATGGGTTAAAATTTTGTCCAAACGCTGAGTTTGTCTTCCTTTTCCACTCATACCGATGTCCACCTCCAGCCTGTAGGATATTCATTTTTAAGCATGCCGTCCTGCCATTTGCCCCACCCGGCCGAATAACCATCAATACACACGAGAGTAAAGCCTTTGGGTTGGACTTCATTTCGAAGCTCTATTCTCTCAACAGGGATGGACAAGGTTTCACCTTTTAAATACCGGATGGCTTCAGCATCCGAGCTGGAGAGGTTGATGCTCCTAACCGCCTCAGAAGGGCGTAAAGCCACCGCCAGCGGATGTGAAGGTACAAAACGACCATTCTTATCGGTTCCCATAAACCAGCCCGGACGTACCACCTTAAGGCCGTCCAAACGATGTGATGCCAGCGGCGATTGATAAATGCGATCTCCGTAGACCACCGTGTAGCCTGCAAATGAAACCTCCAGCTGCTCCTGAACAAATTGGTGATAGGACTCCAGCACATCATGCGGGGAGCGTGCGGCAGATTTCACATTTTCTTTGCCCATACGTGACTTGCTGCCATCAAAGCCGCGCGTGTTCTTTCCTTTGGCTAACTTTCCGCCCATTCCTTTTCCGGTTCGTTTAGGCTCATCAGTCGTGCGCCTTCCTTGGCCACTTGGGAGTAGCGCTTCCTTGACGGGCAAATGTTGCTTCTTCTGCGGATATGCTGCTTCTATGTTTAATACTCTGTCATTCTTGTTCGAAAACGGAACCATATCCCCCGATACAGTGTGATCTGCTGTCGAGGCCACACGAGCACCACCCTGATGCTGCAATACAGCGATAAAATGGCCCTCCCCCTCTACAAGATGCGGCCAGAGGCGTGCTGTACCCCGCAGTTCGGGATGTGCCGATGCAATCTCTTCGTTCATCCATTCCGGGTGGCCTGGTGCAAAGCCTGCTTCCGAAGGAACAGGGACTACGTTAAAATCGGGATGAGCATCCAGAAATTCCGCAATCATTCCTTCATTCTCCTCCGGGGCAAAGGTGCAGGTCGAATAGACAATTCTTCCCCCATCGCTCAGCATTGAGGCCGCTACACGCAAAATGTCCCGTTGCATGACCACACATTTTTCCACCGAGTGTGTCTCCCATTGTTTGGCCATATCCTCATCCTTACGGAACATGCCTTCTCCCGAACAAGGTGCGTCAATTAAAATCTTGTTAAAAAAATGAGGAAAAGCATCTGCGATACGATCAGGGCTCTCATTCAATACCACGGCATTGCGCACACCGTACAATTCCACATTTTTAGCCAACGCCTTGGTTCGATCGACGCTAATATCATTGGTCACCAGTATGCCGCTTCCTTGCAGTTTGGCTGCGATTTGGGTTGATTTCCCTCCCGGTGCAGCGCACAAGTCCAAAACAGCTTCACCCTGAGCTACATTGAGCAGTTCAACTGGAGACATGGCACTCGGTTCCTGAACATAGTACAACCCAGCATGATAGTAGGGGTGAAGTCCAGGCTTAGTACCGTGCGGAATGTAAAAACCTGTGGCGCACCACGGAATCGGCCGCAGTTCGAACGGAGAACGTTCCTTAAAGTCCTCTACTGGAATTTTTAATGTGTTGACACGAATCCCCGCATGGGGCGTGTGGTCATAGGCAGCCATAAAAGCCTCAAATTCATCGCCGAGCAGTTGCTCCATGCGCTTTACAAATGCTGTGGGGAGCTGTACACCCATAATCGTAATCATCCTGTCCTGTTAAAATAAATTTTATTGTACCATAATCAACCTGTTAGCCGGCAATATCTGTGTGATTTACAAACTTTCACTACAAGCTGTAATGTTGTATAATAATGAGGTTCATAGTTACATATTTTAGATTTTGATAGGAGAGATTCCATTGAACGCACAAAAATCCAACAAAAAAAAGCTTATACCTGTCATTGGCTTTTTTGTTGTGCTTATCATTTTGCTTGGAGTGCTGCTCGCTTTAAACTCAGGCACTAAAAACAAGCTGTACGGCGTTTCCACAGCCTCGTTAAGTCCTACTACCCAGGAACTGCTAAACGATCCAAACTATCAGCAAATTATTAAGCCAGAAGATCTACAAAGTAAAATTGACAAAAAGGAAAGTTTTTTCGTCTATCATTTCGCGTCTGACTGTGTTCACTGCCGTGCCACCACTCCTAAGCTCATGCCTTTGAGCAAGCAGGAGAACATTACGATGCACGAATTTAACCTGCGTGAGTATGAGGCTGGCTGGGACAAGTACAAGATTGAGTATACACCTACGCTTGTTTATTACGAAAAAGGCGTGGAAAAGGAACGTATGGTAGGTGGATTGAAGGAAAGTCCTTCAGACAACGGATACACACTCGACGATTTCAAAGCCTTCTTTGAGAAATATAAAAAGAACGTGACCTCTTAGACAAATGTCCTCACACCTGACAATGATAAAGCAGCCCGATCCCTATAAAACGGATCGGGCTGCTCTTTTATTATGCGCTACAACATCAAGGCGCATCCTTCGTTTCCACTGTAGCTGAGCGTAAGCTCCCAGCGGCCTGTCTTCGCCTAATCGAAGCTTCCAGCGCCTGCTGACGCTGCTCATGCTTTTCCCCACGCCGAGGACCTCTCTGCTGAGGGATATTGACTGGAACGGACGATGATGCCTTCTCCACGGCCTGACGCAGTCCGGGCTCGACAATTTCAATCGTCAAATCCCGATAAACCGGCGGTTGACGTTGAAGCTCTTCCGAACCTTCCATAACAGCTTCAGCAAGCTGCCGAGCGCAAGCGCGCGCCTCATCTACCAGCTTCGCCATATTAATGCCCAGCGCGTGCGAAGCAGCATGCTCCAGCCTATGTACCGCACTGTCCAGCATCATGTATCCACCACGATAGTTACCATTGCGAAAATGATACAGTCCTACAGCAATTTGCAGTAAACCTTTATATACAGGGTCTCGGTCCAGCTTAAGCCACAGCTCTTCCAGTACCTCATGACATTCAAAGTAATCCCGATCCCGATTGAAGTATACCAAATAAGTTACGTACAACGGTTCATAGGAAGGGTTCACCATTTAAAACTCATCCCTGTCTTCTTCCTTAGTTGAAGCTTCCAGCATCTCCTTGACCTCATCATGCAGCTGCTTGATTCCTTCCATGTCGTGCCGCTCCCACAGTTCATTAAATCTGCGCTGCGCCTCAATCGTTTCACTAATTTTATGGTAGAAATAAAGACGGTGCATGCCTGTTAGGACTTTGGATACGATATTGGCTTCATCCTCGAACTTCTTCTGCGCTTCCAATATTTCAAGACGGATGGAAGACATTTCATTATCCAACACAAAGGCTGCCTCAGCCGCCTTTTTCAACCGGGCCCGCATATCATCCGGCAAGCTCTCACGATACTTATAGCTAAGAGAATGCTCTATGGTTGCCCAAAAATTCATAGCCAACGTACGGATTTGAATTTCGGCCAGCACAATTTTTAACCCCACTGCTGTCTGAACCGGGTACTCCACAATCATATGAAAGCTGCGATAGCCGCTATCTTTATAATTGGTGATATAGTCCTTTTCATACAATACCGTCAAATCCTTACGTCTTCGAATATATTCGGCTACCCGCCGAATATCCTCTACGAATTGACACATGATGCGAATGCCGGCAATATCCTCGATCCCCGTCTCCAGCTGATCAGGTGAAACCTGCAATCTCTTCGCCTTATCGAGGATGCTGGATATTTTTTTAACCCGTCCAGTTACGAATTCGATAGGAGCGTATTCCTCGCGCTTTTTCAGCTCCGCACGCATTGTTTTGAACTTGACCTTAAGTTCCTCCACCGCCTGATCGTATGGCAGCAAAAATGTTCCCCAGTCTCTTCCGTCCATCCCCGTACCTCCTGTCTCTTCCGACAACACTTTTTTATCTATGAGCTGCACCAACAGCCTCGGTAATGTGTCTAAAGCCGTCCTTTCGAAGCAGCTCACGCAGACCGGCATGTATAGCCCGGTTTACTTCCGGCCCTTCGTAAATCAATGCTGTATAAATTTCAATCAGGCTAGCGCCTGCTTTAATTTTGTCATAGGCATCACGACTGGTAAAAATACCGCCTGATCCAATAATAGGCAGCTTCCCTTCCGTCTGGCGGTATACCCGTCCAATGACCTCTGTGGAACGGTCACGTAGCGGCTTACCACTCAATCCTCCGGTTTCACTTGCATTTCGATGCGTCAGACCCGTCCTGGATATCGTCGTGTTCGTCGCAATAATGCCATCCACTCCGCTGGCCGCAATCGCATCCGTCATATATTCCAATTCCTCGTCCGATACATCCGGTGCAATTTTGACCAGTACAGACTTGGCTTTACCATACTTTGTCGCCTGAACTCCCATCTCTGCCCGAACCGCTTCCAGTAACGACTTCAGTTCACTGCCATGCTGGAGTTTTCGTAAATCCGGGGTATTGGGCGAACTAATGTTTACTACAAAGAAGTCCGCATACGGATACAGTGCGGAAATACATTTCTCATAGTCCTTATGGGCATCCTCATTTGGCGTTACTTTATTTTTACCGATATTAACAGCAATCGGCACAGGTCGATGTTTAAGGGTAGCCAAACGCTGGGCCATGCTCTCAGCACCCAGATTGTTAAAGCCCATCCGATTGACTAATGCCTCATCGGGAGGCAGTCGAAACAACCGGGGCTGATCATTGCCGGGCTGTCCGACAGGTGTCACCGTGCCTACTTCCATAAAACCAAAACCGATGGAAGAAAAACCGACAACCGCTTCAGCATTTTTATCCAGTCCCGCAGCCAGTCCAATCGGGTTGGGAAAATGAATACCAAACAGATCAACGGCAAGATCTTCCGTTTCCTTGACTCCATACATCCCTCGCAACGTCGCTGCTCCACCGGGAAGTGAGCCCGCATGCTTTAAGCCGTCAATGACTACATGATGGGCCCTCTCTGGACTCATTTTGAAAAAAACAGGTTTCGCAATCCTTCGATACAACACGATTCATCCACTCCGTTCTATGCCCTTGCACAATCCTAAAAAAACATCTCTACAAAATAGTTTAGCTTTTTCCATACCAAAAAGAAAGTAATTTGCGAGGTCCAATATCAGAACAATTCAGTTGTCATGGAGATGTCATTGAAAATGTATAATCAAACCATTTACAATGGACATAGTAAGACAGGATCTTAGCCCGCAAGAAAAGAGGGATTGCTGATATGAAGACCAAGCGCAAACCGCCCAGTCTGCAAAAGAAAAAGGATGAGGTGAACAAGAAAGCGATTGTTTGGACCGCCGTCAGCTTTGTTCTACTCATCATTGTGATTGTTCTGGTCATTGTTTTAGCACAAGCAGGAACTCGTTAAACAACAAGTAGCAGTGGCATCAAAACGTTAATTTAGCCAGTGATAGGTTTTGTGGGGATTCGTCTGGTCGTGCTGCGGCTCACTCGTAAATCGGGAACTAGGTACAAGCACTTGATCAGGCAGTCCCCCGTTACCAATAACCACCTCCGTACCTGAAGGTACGAGTGCAAACAATTCCTCCACGTCTTCCTTCCCCATGCGGACACAACCCAGCGACTCATTTTTGCCGATACTTTCGGGCTCGTTCGTACCATGGATAGCATAATTTGTTGCAGACAGTTGCATACCACGACTGCCAAACTCACCGTTGGATTTGCCGTTCGGATTTACGACTTTATCGGTAATCACAAATTTCCCTTCCGGCGTTCTTTCTCCGCCCAAACCGATGGGATAATTGCGAATAAGTATATTGCCGCTCACCAATGCTAGCCTGTGTTTGGATTTGTCTACCACAATTCGTAGCGGTTGCTCCAGAAAAGGCCGTCCGTGCAATGAAGATGCCAGCAGTAGACTGCTTTCAGCCGCTGAGTCAGCGTTCTGATCTCCTGCCTTCCCTGTTCCCTGTGCTGGAGAAGCAAGTAAATTACGGATAGGTGTAAAAGCCTTCTTCATCCCGTCAGTCGTACCGTACATTGTGTTATTGGGAAAATCTCGGGTCAGTTCCTCAAGACTCTGGGGAAGACGTTGATGCTGCGAACGATAAGCGCGCATGGCGCTATTCAGCACAGCCAGCTCTTCCTGTCCGGCAGCCCATTTTAGACCTGTTATGCGGAGTTTCTCACTGTCCGACGGCTTGCAAGCACATGCAGCGGCGTCGTAAGACTGAATAGCTAATCCGCCGTTTCCCTTGTTCTGTACACTAAGTAACGGCTTCATACCTTCTCTCCAGATCAGCCACGCCCCACTCTGCTCCATGCCCAGCACTGTGGTCTTGGACGGCATTTGACTCGTCTTTGCCAACATATCCGTAAGCGCTGTTCCAGCCCCACTTCCTTGCCTGGCTTGAGCTGTAAACACACCACCAGCATAAGGCTCACCGTTTTGTGCCCTCTTCTTTGGATCTGCATTAGCCACTTTCGCAACTTCGACATGATCAATCGCTGCATGCTCAGTTCCGGATGGAACGGATGCGCTCTTAGGTGAAGTGCTCGGTGAATTGGCTGAAGGGACCCAGATGAGCAGAAGTACCATTAAGGCAGTTAAAAGATGACGTGTTCGAGCGGTTCTCCGCTCCTTCTCCTTGGACATCTGAACCAGTTTATCCTGATATTCCATCCATACGTCTGCCGGAATCTGTTTATGCTCAAAGGCTTCGAACACTTCTCCTGCACGATTGAAGCAATAATTCGCTTTGCCTTCCTGACCGTTGCTTTCATACTCTTTACCGAGTAAATACCAGGCCATTTTATTATCAGGGTGCTTTTTGACATACGATTTAAGATGAGGCGAATGGTCCATCGGATCCTCCTGATCGTGTAATCTTGCATGCTTACTATTATGTATATCGGTCACAATGGGCCTGATGGACAGCACATAAAAAAAACAGCACCGTCAGCATGCTTTCACCGTTATACGGTGAAGGGTACTGTCGGTGCTATGCCTGTCCAAAAAACTTACACTTAACCTTCTTTATTGAACGGTTCGTCTGCAACTTTGATGGAATCTGTAGGGCAACCGTCACAAGCATCCTGCATATCATCAAACAGGTCTTCTGAGATCGCCTTGATGCCTTGGTTTGCATCCCCTTCAAAGATCACTTCAGCCAAACCTTCATCATCATAATCATAGATGTCTGGTGCTGTAGCGCCGCAGGCTCCGCAAGCAATGCATGTATCTTTTTCTACCCAAGTGTATTTAGCCATAACTTTTCTCTTCCTCCTATACAATCGAACAAACCAGCTTTTGCATTCTATTCACATATTAATACAAACCCAAAATTATTACAAATTATTTTCCTTTATCCTTCATGCAAAAAACGCTTATAACGTGTGTTACTGATACTGACCATCATTCTCCCCTAAGTTCACTCTGGAGTAGGTAGATTGTCTTTTTGCAGCGAAGTTCCGCGCAGCTTGGAATTACGAAGAAGTACTGAAGGATCATCTCCCAGCATCCCCGCAGTCAAAATTGCATTTTCACCAAACTTATCCCGCAGCGCATCCATCGTTTTCAGTAAACTTTCTTTTTTAGGCTGGTCTTGGTATTCAAATAGATCTAATTGAACTGCCGCTTCCTCCTTTGGAATGAGCTGTTGCAGCGTAATCCCCAACAAACGCACTGGCTTATCCTCTCCCCAATGGCGACGATACAATGCACAAGCTTCCTTATATATGTCTTCTGCACTTTCCGTAGGCGTACTCCTGACTTGAGAACGCGTAAAGGTCTTCATATCCGGGGTCCGAATCGTCAGTTGGATACCTCCTGCCAGCATCCCTTGTCGTCGAAGCCGCCGAGCTACCTGATCACTAATGTTAAGCAGTACCCTTTGGGCTTCTTCCAACTTTACTACATCCATAGGCAGAGTGGTTGTGTGACCGATGGATTTGTTCGGCTCCCGTTCAGTGCTGACTTGAGAATGGTTAATTCCGTTTGCCGCCAATTTTAACCAAGAACCAGTTACCCCAAATATGCTAACCAGCATGTGTTCATCTGCCTTAGCCAGTTGCCCAATGGTGCGAATGTTCATTTGTAGAAGCTTGTCTGCAGTCTTGCGACCCACACCAAACAATTGACCACATGGAAGGTTCCACAAAATGTTGGGTACATCACGCAAACGTAGAACAGATATCCCGCGTGGCTTTTTCAGATCAGAGGCCATTTTGGCTAGCAGTTTGTTGGGTGCTACCCCAATTGAGCAAGGCAAGCCTAGCTCTTCTTCTACTCTACGCTGAATCTCCTCGGCAATATCCAAAGGTGTTCCAAACTGCTTGGAACCGGAAATATCTAGATAACACTCATCAATTGAAGTTGCTTCCAGCATAGGCGTATACGAGTAAGCAATACTCATAAATGCTTTGGAATAACGACGGTATAAATGAAAATCAGGCTGTATTATGATGAGCTGCGGACAAATCCGACGAGCCTGCTGAACAACCATCCCAGTTGAAATGCCCAATCGTCGTGCTTCATAAGAGCAAGTTACAATTACACCTTTGCGCAGCTCACTGCTGCCTGCCACTGCGGTAGGCAATCCTTTATATTTTTCCGGCTCCTCCGCTGCATGAACAGAACAATAAAATGCGTTCATATCCACATGCAGAATAACTCGTCCACCAACCGGATAATAAGCACTGACATCTTTCATGCTCAACCCTTCTTTTTAACTATGAATTCATTCGTTAGATCAAGAATATGTCCTTTGATTTTATACTTAAATCACCCTTGCATACTATTTCTATTTTACATAAAAAATATAGGTTTTGCGCTCAAAAATGATAATTATATATTACATTTGAAGTCATTAGTTGTTATAATCGACTATCATACGAACACGACAAACTAACGCTTTCCTGTTTTTAAGCGTTAAACAACTAAATTAATGTGCTTAAAAAAGCAGAGCATTACCAATCTGAGCAATCCGCGAAGGAGGAGTCCCTCATGTCCACCGCTATTTCTATCTTTGACACAACGCTGCGAGATGGCACTCAAGGAGAAGGAATTAGCTTATCTGCTGATGACAAATTGAAAATCGCCAAAAAACTCGATGATCTCGGTGTTCACTATATTGAAGGCGGGATTCCCGGGAGCAACAGCAAGGATATTGAATTTTTCAAACGGGTACAAGAACTAGGCCTTCAGGCAAAGATTGTCGCCTTCGGCAGCACGCGCCGCAAAGATAGCATCGCAGCGCAGGATGTCAATCTGCAACGGATTCTGGAATCCGGCGCTCAGGCCGCTACTCTGGTCGGTAAATCATGGGATTTTCATGTGCACACTGCTTTACAGACAACACTGGAGGAAAATCTGTCTATGATTTACGACTCCATCGCCTTTTTAAAGCAAGGGGGCATGGAAGTTATTTTTGATGCCGAGCATTTTTTTGACGGATATAAAAACAACCCCGAGTATGCACTCGCCGTTATGAAAAAAGCTGAGGAAGCAGGCGCGGATTGGCTCGTGATGTGTGATACCAACGGCGGTACCCTACCGCATGAAATACATGAAATTGTCACTACACTGCAAAGCCAGCTAACGAAGTCACAGTTGGGCATTCATACACACAATGATTGCGAATTGGCAGTAGCCAACTCACTCAGTGCAATTCAAGCAGGCGCAAGACAGGTCCAAGGTACCATCAACGGCTACGGTGAACGGTGCGGTAATGCCAACCTATGCTCCGTCATTCCGAACTTGCAGCTTAAACTGGGCTACGACTGTCTAGATCCCGAGAAGCTAAAACAACTCCACAATACAGCTCGCTTTGTGAGTGAAGTCGCCAACGTCAATCTGCCTGTCAACCAGCCTTATGTTGGCAATGCTGCTTTTGCCCATAAGGGGGGCATTCACGTGTCAGCTATTCTGCGCGACTCACGAACTTATGAGCACATCGCTCCTGAACTTGTGGGGAACAAGCAGCGGGTCTTGGTCTCCGAACTGGCCGGACAAAGCAACGTTGTATCCAAGGCGCAAGAACTGGGCATCACCCTTGATCCGTCCAGTGATGAGGCACGTGGCGTCATTAGTCGTATCAAGGAACTTGAGCATCAGGGCTATCAGTTTGAAGGCGCGGATGCTTCGTTGGAATTGCTTATTCGTGAAGCCGGCGGTGAAGTGAAGGAAATGTTCTCATTTGAATCCTTTAAGGTGCTGGTGGAAAAAACAGCGGGGCGATCGGTCGTCTCCGAGGCATTCTTAAAGCTGAATGTTGCAGGGACAAGTGTCTATACCGCAGCTGAAGGAAATGGTCCTGTCAACGCACTTGATAATGCACTCCGCAAGGCTCTTTCTCAGTATTTCCCAGCCTTGCGAGACATGCATTTGGCTGACTACAAGGTGCGTGTACTCGACGAAAAAGACGCCACTGCCGCCAAGGTACGCGTGCTCATTGAGTCCAAAAATTACGAGGACGTCTGGAGTAACGTAGGCGTATCCGAAAATGTTATTGAAGCTAGCTGGGAAGCTCTCTTGGACAGCTTCCGTTATGCATTGTTGGAAGCACCAACTCCAAAAAATGAACAAACAGAGCTTACTCATCACGGATTAGTTAACCACTAATCAACTACTACAATGAGACAATAAGGTGACATTGGAGGTCTATATCAGCCCCCAAAGTCACCTTATTTTTTTTGAAAGTGCTTCTATTTTACACTCCAACTCTCGTTCACTGAGCATGCCGATTATAATTTCTCGTACCCGTCCATGGTCATCAATCGTTACATGAGTCGGAAAAGCCACTCCTCCAAATTGTTCAAACAACGCTCCTTGTTCATCCAGTAAAATAGGAAATCGGAGGGCTAAAGAACGGGAAAACTTCTGCACATCCTCCAATCGATCATAGCGAGTTACATTGATGCCATACACATCTACATCATGTTTGTATTTACTATACAATTCATTCAGCATGGGCGCTTCTAATCGGCACGGATCGCACCATGAAGCCCAAAAGCTAATGATCATCGCTTTATTCCGCAGAGCCCCTACATCGTAGGACTTGCCGTTTAACCCCTTTAAAATCATAGAAGGAAGCTGTTGCCCAGGTTTGATTCTTTTTATTACCTCTGCTGCTGCTGATTCAGCCCCTACATTCTTCTCAACATCAAGCTCTTTCTCGCCTTTATATTTTTCTTCCAGTGGTGCATTTTCCACAGGCAGGCTTGCTGAATAAACTGTGTTTGCAATAATCCCCCATGAAGACCCAACCATAACCAGCACAATTATCGCTCTGATGAAAAGAAATCTTTTCACAGTCTTATCACCTGTCTTTCATCTAAATGATCTTCATCCTTCCCATAGGATGCCCCTACGATTCCCACCTCTAACCTTCTAAATCTGAACAGGACACAAAAAAAACAGCAAACCCACGAAAATCGCGAACTTGCCGTTATGATGTGGTGTCAGATACTATACCTTGTACTGAATCAGGCATGACTCAAATGCGCGTAGACATCTGCCAAATTGGTCACATTACGCTTCAGCATTTCCTGAACATACGCCACCCAAAGCTTAGCCGTCATCTTCGCATCCTCTAACGCATGATGCCGCCCTTCAATCGGAATGGATTGATAGGCCAGCAATTCATCCAAACTATAGGTTTGATGTTGCTGTGGCTCCAGCCATTTGGCGAGCATCATTGTGTCTAGTACACGGTGAGTTAACTGAACTTTAGATGTTTTCCATAACGCAGCATTTAAAAAGGCCTTATCATGAGCGCTAGCATGCGCTACAAGCACCCGCCCACCTACAAAGGACATAAAGTCATGCAGTCCATTCATAAGCGGCGGAGCTCCATCCGTCATTTCCCGGGTAATCCCAGTTAGCCGAGTAATCTGTTCAGGAATCTCGGTCCGCGGATTGACAAGCGTATAAAACTGCTCTTTTTCCATAATCACATCCCCGACTACTCGAATCGCTCCGAACGATAAAATCTCATCTCCATGCTGTGCCGAAAATCCCGTTGTCTCCAGATCAAAAACTACCGTCTCCAAACGGTCCAGTGGGGTACGCAATACTTCAGAACGCCGTTGTTCCCGCGTTAAGGACCGAATAAACGCCATCTGCTGAGCCGTAGGAGCCCCCATTACAGATGCGATTGCCGACGGCACTCCTCCTCTGCGGAGGGCACTCCAGAAGCCACCTCCCTGCGCTGGTTCTTTCATGACCTTCTCCCTTCCATAAATCGCAGCTGCCTTTGCAACGCACGATGCAGCCGTCGTACTGTTGAAAGAGCCTCGCGCAGCTCATGCCAGCCTTTACCTTGCTTCAACGGCTTGACAGCCAGATAGCCATTACTGATCAGCAACCCGTCCTTCTCCCTCGCCGGAGTAGCCATTCGAAGCTGAAGTGCGATCCGAAAGGCTCGCTCGCAAGAGTCGAGTAAAGGCAACGGTGCCGCTTCAAGTGATGCGAGACGCCTGAGTCTTTTCAGGGTGGAAGTTTCCTCTACACCATGTTGCAATGCCAAAAAACGGACGGCGTTCACCAATGGAATGTATAACCCGTATTTCACATCAAAATCGCCTGCATGCTCACCGAACCGCTCGGTAACGATCTGACCTAAAATATTAAGTGTCGCTTTATGCCTTACCGTGTTCCTAAGTACCGCTGAAGGTAGGTCGGGTTGTTTGCGGAACAACTTATAAAAGCTTTGCTTCCATTCCACAGATAATTGCTCGTCACCTGCGATATGTCTCATGTCAGACGAGATAATGAGATATCGAATCGGCTCCCAGGCAAAATCTTCCGACCATTTTGATAGCTGGTCTTGCCATCCAGTCAACGTATGGCGCCACAATGGCTCTGAGCACATCACTTTCCCCTCGCATTTGGGATATCCCAAATGCTCTAGCATTGCAGAGAGTCTGCGACCAAACTCGCTAAAATACAATTCTTTATCAGCAGACACAAGGTCACTGATAATCATACCGTTATCCTGGTCACTCCACAGCGTCGATTCCGAGCGTCCCATGCTACCGAAGGCTATAAATGCGTAAGGGACGGGAGGAGGGCCGAAGCCATCCTCAACCATCCCTTTTTCGCACATTTGTACAGCTCTGGCCGCGATGCGGTCATGCATTTCATTCGCCGTTCGTAACCAGTCTGATAACGGAGCGGAGGCTTGGGAAGCCAGCAGCCATTTCTGGGAATCGACCCTGGCCTGCCTTAAAGACTCAGGTGTGTCTGCATGATCAATCGCTTCGGTGGAACTCACCCAAGGGGCCATATTTTGCAGTTCCATACTTCCATCTCCTCCGCTCATCCATACTGGCTCTTTATATTTTACATATTAGCTGACAATTCCAGAACGCTTTTCAGCTTCGGTAACTAACTTCATTTGCTCTGGATAGCCGTACGTACCGTGTTCACTGATATCGAGTCCCATCGTTTCTTCCTCTTCCGTAACGCGAATACCCATAATTGCTTTCATCGCACCCAGAATAATGAAGGAAATGACGAATACGAATGCCAAAGTACCAATCAGTCCAAGCAGCTGTACTCCTAATTGTGTAAAACCACCACCATAGAACAGACCCGCTTGACCTACACCTGTTATTTTTGCAAGCTCAGGAGTAGCGAAAAACCCTGTGGATACCGCGCCCCACATCCCCGCAACACCATGTACGGAGAAAGCATATACTGGGTCATCTACTCTCGCACGCTCAAACCATTGCGCTGTGAAGAAAGTGACGATCCCTGCAACTGCGCCAATAACCAATGCCGCCCAAGGCGCTACAAAGGCACAAGAACCCGTAATGGCAACCAAGGCTGCCAGCACACCGTTTAGCATAGCAGGAATATCTGCTTTTCCGTATACCATCCAAGATACGAGCAAAGCGAAAACTCCGCCTGCCGCAGCAGCAATATTTGTAGTCAGGGCTACATATCCAAAGAATCCGTCATTCATAGCAGAAACAGCACTACCTGGGTTAAATCCAAACCAGCCAAACCAGAGAATAATAACACCCAGGATAGAGTACACCTGATTATGACCAGGGATAATGTTCGGCTTGCCATCTTTATTAAACTTGCCCAGACGCGGTTTGAGCAGCAACGTAGCGACGAGTGCCGCCGTAGCACCTGTCAGATGGACCACTGTTGAACCAGCGTAATCCTGCATTCCCAACTTGCCAAGCCAGCCGCCGCCCCATACCCAGTGAGCTACAACGGGATAGATCACGATGGAGAACAAAATACCGAAAATAATGTATACACTTAATTTTGCACGCTCTGCCATCCCTCCGCATGCGATCGAAAGCGAAACCGCAGCAAAAGCAAAGTGAAACAAAAACATAATCGTAATCGGAACATCCAAACCTGAAAGAGTATCAAACGATGCAGCAGCATCTGTCCCACTCATGAAGAAACCCGTCAGTCCCATAAATCCGTTACCGCCGTCATTGCCAAAACCGAATCCAAATCCGAGGGCCCAGAAGGACAAGGCCGCAACACCCGTCGTGAGAATCGTTTTACCAGCGACATGACCCGCGTTCTTCATTCGTGTCGAGCCTGCCTCCAGCAATGCAAATCCCGCTTGCATGAAAAATACAAGTATAAATGCCAAGAACGTAAATGCCGTGTTTAGCCCAGCTTGAAGTTGAATATTTGTCGGCCCGTCAGCAGCGAACGCACCTACCGGAAAAGCTAGAACCGTCAGCATGGCCAATAATACAACTAACCACTTTTTTCTCATGAAGACCACTCCTCGAATGTTAAGTTTCTTTACATTTCGTGAAATTCTTATTGTCATTATAATCAGAATACATGAAAGTTGACAAGATTTTTTTTATAATGTTAAAAAAATGAGCTTACAAACCTGACATGTCACATTTACTAACCATAAAGGTAGCTTGTTTGAGCCCGACAAAAGCATAACGTTTGACTGTATGGTTGAGGATCATGTAAAATATCCTTTATAAACACTCGGTTTAAAATGCTAATATTGAAGGTTGAACGAAGAGCGCGAGGTGAAGACAGATGGGGATATGAAGCTATATCGAATTGGCGAGCTAGCCAAAGCGGCTGGTGTCAGCGAACGAACGATTGATTATTACACTAAACTCGGTTTGATCACACCTGAAGAACGATCATTGAAAAATTATCGCCTTTATAATGGTGAAACGTTAAACAGGCTTGAACGTATTAACCAAATGAAACAAGAGAAGTATAGCCTTGAGGAAATCAGACAGACTCTGATTAAATGGAACTCGGTTGCAGGAGAAGAACACGTCACTGACAAACTAACGAGTCTAGAAATGCATATGCAGCGTCTAGAACGTGAAGTCAATGAACTACAGCCTCTTCTCGGACAGCTCAAGCCCGTCCAAGCTCGCAAGCTGCTTACTGGTCTGTTGCCACAAAGCGCTGCTTGTATTGAGGCTTTGAAGTATCTGTTGGAGCATAGTTCTATGATGTAGATACCCAGGCTAGTAGTATGAACAATAATGGAGGGTTGCTTTATGATGGGTATGTATATATTGATTATTCTTGCGTTCGGATTATCCTTATGGGCGCAATTCCGTGTAAAAGGTACGTTTAACAAATGGTCTGATGTCCCAAATGAAAATGGACTGACTGGTTACGATGCAGCTCGGCACATGCTGGATCGTAATGGCTTGCATGATGTACCTATTGAGCCAGTACCCGGCGCGCTATCTGACCATTATGATCCGATACAACGAGTGGTGCGCTTGTCCGAGCCTGTTTATTATGAAAAATCCATTTCTGCGGTTGCTGTGGCTTGCCATGAAGTCGGTCATGCCATCCAACATAAAGAGCATTATCCTATGCTGGCACTTCGCCACCGGATCTTTCCAATCGTAAACTTTGCTTCCGGGATTGCACCGTTTCTGCTGATTGCTGGTTTCTTATTTAGCTTTACGAACCTGATCGGTTTGGGTATTATCTTCTTCTCGGCTACTGTTGCTTTTCAATTAATCACATTGCCAGTTGAGTTTAATGCTTCTAATCGCGCCCGGGAAATTATGGTTTCTGAAGGATTTATCCGTAGTGATGAAGAACGTGGTGTAGCTAAAGTTTTGAATGCTGCTGCATTGACTTATGTGGCCGCAGCTCTCGTTTCCTTGCTGGAACTGATCCGCCTAATTGGCATCTTTAATAGCCGGGATTAATCACTTGTATTGCAAAAAAGGTTGTTCCTCTACCGTCATTGGTGGAGGAACAACCTTTTTTCTTGATCTTAAACCAATACACTATACTTAATTGTCTCAATCTGCTTTTGCCGTTTTGTTCGAAGTAGCAGCATTACCATGAAGACCAAAATATTGCAATAAAAAAGTTCGGAACGATTTAGCAACTAAAGGAAGTTTGTCATCTCTACGATGAATCAAGCCAATTGTTCGCGTCACCTCTGGATCAACAATCGACACCCTTGCAGGTTGAAGCGGGTTAGTCTGAAACAGCGCCATTTCAGGCAGAAGACTAACCCCCATACCAGCAGCTACTAAACCGCGAATCGTATCTGTCTCTTCGCCTTCAAAAGCAATATCCGGCGTAAATCCAGCCTCCAGGCAGGCCTGCCAGACAATCGGACGTAACGAATATCCTTCCCTGAACAAGATGAATTTTTCACCTTTAAGCTGGCTCAATGTGATGTGTTCAGCTGAAGCCAAAGGATGATTAGGTGGGAGAACCGCAAATAACTCCTCAGTTAACACCACGTCCCCCTCGACATGATCATGTCGATCTGGAAAAGGAGATACAAAGGCCAAATCCACCTCACCCGCTAACACATCACGAATTAAACTCGGGTACATTCCTTGTTTAAATCTAAATTTAACATTGGGATACCGCTTACGGAATTCAGCCACCACTGTAGGAATAAGATGAATCCCCAAACTGTGCGGAAAACCGATACGGATTTCGCCCCCCTCAGGGTCCAAAAACTCATGCACTTCCAAAACAGCCCGCTCCAGATCTTTTATGATCGTTTCCACCCGTTTGCAAAATAGCTGTCCCACTGGCGTAAGTTGCAGATTGCGACCCTTTTGCATAAAAAGATTAACTCCCAGCTCCTCTTCAAGCTGATGAATTTGCCGACTTACCGCAGATTGCGCCACATGCAACTCCTCAGCTGCCTGAGTGACATGTTCTTTTTGCGCTACTTTCATGAAGTATTGCAACTGTCGTAATTCCACTCCGATATTCGCTCCAATCTGTTTTTCAACATACGAAAGAAGATGTTCATCGAACATCATCCTCTTTCTTACCCAGATAACTTACGATAAAGCTGTCTTTAGTGACGTTTGCGTTGACCAGTCAATCTAATCAATAATCCATACATGAAGAACCCACTGAGCAAGCCCCCAAAGTGAGCGGTCCAGTTAATGTTCGCTACAGCAAAAGAAAACAGAATACCAAACCCAAGCAGCGTGTACAGCGTTTTGCGCGAAGCATCATCCATCAAGGAACGTTGGAACAAGGCAACGTACAGAAACGCCCCATAGATCCCATAAATCGCTCCTGAGGCTCCTACAGAGACTGTCGTTTCTGCCACCATGTTGTAATGCGCAATGGACAGTATGTTCCCTACAACACCCGTGACCAGATACAACAACACATATCTTAAGGACCCGAGCAAACGCTCCAGCGGAGGAGCGAATACAAGTATTGCAAAGGAATTAAACAAAAGATGATCAAACCCTGCATGTAAAAACATAGCTGACACATACCGCCACAGCTGGTCAGTGAATGGCGCCTCATTAATCAAAGCCCCATACCGGATCAGCGTCAAACTATTTTCTGATCCACCTTGCACGGTCAGTACAATAAACATCACAATATTGATAAGCAAAATCAGACAGGTTACCGGGTAAAACCGCAAATAACTTTTCCAGTTCTCATAACGTAAAAAAATCAAGGCAATCCTTCCTTCATGGGGTGTCTCCACCTTATTCAAATTGGACAATGTCTTTTATAAAAGATTATAATAGATTTCGGCAACGATAACCAATGCCAAAAACCAAAGGAGGCTATTACATATGGCACAAGAACGTACAGGAGTTGCTACTTTTAAAGGCAATCCTTTGACTCTCATAGGTCCTGAACTGAAAATTGGAGATCAGGCGCCTGATTTCAAATTACAGAAAGACTTATTGGAAGCAGCTACGCTTCAAGACTTTGCAGGTAAAGTCAAACTGATTAGCGTTGTCCCTTCTCTAGATACAGGCGTGTGTGACGCACAGACTCGACGTTTCAACCAGGAAGCAGATTCCTTGGGGGACCAAGTTGTGGTCCTGACGGTTAGCGTGGATCTGCCTTTCGCCCAAGCTCGTTGGTGCGGTGCGGCTGGTATCGATCGCGTATTGACACTGTCCGACTATAAGGATCATTCCTTTGGTGAAGCTTATGGTGTATTCATTAAGGAATTCCATTTGGATCATAGAGCTATTTTTGTCATTGATCAAAATGACAAAATCGCTTACGTAGAATACTTGAGCGAGATGGCCGAGCATCCTGACTATGACCAGGCGATCGCAGCCGTAAAAAAACTCGTCTAAATCAAGATCGAATATTAAAAAAGCGAGTGAAGGATGGCCTTCCTCGCTTTTTTGATGTTTGTCTACCACATCACTACTCCCATACAACCTGCTATTACTGTACAACCTTATAAGCGGACAGCTTCTTGTCGATCATAGCGAACAGTTGCAAAATAATGCGGTAATTCGCACCCAAGTCTCCTAACGATCCGCGTGAAGCAGAATAAATATCCACCGCACTTCGAACTGGCGAGACAGATAAAATTGAAACGGTAATGTCGACGGTTCTGCCGAACGCCGTTCGCTTCTCCAACGTAATCTCACCTACGGATGATACCTCATGGAGTACCTTGTAGCCAGGAATCTTTTTCATGATAGATGATACTTCTTCCCAAGCCTTGTCTCTCGATAAGTTATAATAGCGTGTCTTCATTTGGGGGTCCTTGACCCGGTCGCTTGTACCTTCTTGGCTGCGCACAATCCCTACCAGAGTCCTCTTCAACGACAAGACATTTCCTCCTTCACGATAATCGCTACCTAATCATACGACACATCGGCTTCCTCTGCTGCAAGCGCTTTATAAAATACGATAAACAACCGAAAATGAGTCCGATCATGCCTTTGGTATGCGACCTTAGTACCTCATGTCTTAGTTTAACATTGTTGCATACAAAAAACACCCTGTTTCTGCATAAGCAGTACCAGAGTGTGTTCATTACATTATGGAGTACCCGCCGATGCCGTCCGACCAAAGCGTCTTCTGAACCTGCTTTAGCAGGTGGGTGACCGCAGAATAAACTTTTGAAGTCCCCTTGTCAGCAATTGACAGGGCTTTTCAGCTATTCATTCGTATAGATCTCCCTAGACATTGTCATTGGTTCAAAACAACAAATGACCGTAACGTGCATCGCAGGATGTGACCTTATTATAGCGCTTCTCACTCAAAAAGTAAATGCTAGGAGAAATATGTTTTATTTTTAGAGGTTATCACTTTTTTTGTCTTCCATGCTTGCCTTTTCCTCGTCTTTCTGTTTCATCTTCTCCATTTGATCCTGCATTTTGAGGAAGGTTCCGTAAAAATTAAAAAAAGCGAACCAGGCAACTACACTGCCGATGAAAAATAAGAAAAGCACGGGATATTTAACTCCAATGTATATAACAACGGCGCTGCCGAGCATGGTGGAAAATACACGGAATGGTCGAATCAGCGTCAATAAAACTGCATTCTTAATAATTTGTCCGGTAGACATATGATAGTGAACTACCATCGAAAAGAAGTTAAACATAGACACAAGCAAAATAATAATGAGGATCAGCATGATGACGCCCACGATTTGCAAGTTGCTGAGCTGTGTCATATATACAGTGTAATCCACATACATAACGACAAACAATAGCGTGTAAAAGATACCCCCAATCAGACTCTGCTTATAGTTCTCTTTATATCCTTTAAAGAAGGTACGAAACACGCCTGTATCGGTATCGCCCATCACCCATTTGCGAACCACTGCGAACAAAGCCGATGTTGCTGGAAATAAAGTAAGCGGTGCCAAAATCGCCATCGCCCAGTTCATTTGTAACGATTCATTCGCCAGATTCTGATTCATAACAAGTAATTTCAGTATGAGGCAGAATACAAAAGGCGATGAACATAACACCCACAACAAATTGCTAGCCGCCAGCCGGGTAATCCACTCGGTTAGGCGGTAAATCCCCCCCATAGCTCCTTTAAATTCCAATGTTAGTCTCTCCCTCCGCAAGCCTTGGCAGTTCCAAGACTTATGTTGCTATGCCTGTTAATTCCGGCTCTTGACTATATCATACCGTATTTCAGCCCAAAAGCGCCAGTGAAATCCATACGTGGTCCATTAAAGCTGATCCCATAAATTTCATACATACTGATCAAAAAAAGCCGAAGCTAACATTAGCTTCGACTTTTTATTCATTTATTTCTTATTATTCAGAAGAGGAATCTTCACGTCTTGCAGGACGGCGAGTTTCGCCATTGCTGCTCGGGCGTGGTTTGCGATCTCCACTATAGCGGCTTCCGGAATCACGGTTGTAGCCACCGCCTTCTTTGCCACGGTTGTAACCACCGTAGCCACCTTTACTGCCGCTACCGCCACGGTTGGAATTATACCCACCGTTGCTGCGTCCACTATAGTTGGAAGGCTTGCGTCCGCCAGAACGCACGTCAGGTTTACGACGTTTTGCACGGATCGGATCTTCTGGAGTCAACTCAATAGATGCCTCTCTCTTCTCACCAGTCATCAGCTTCAGAGCTGCGGAGAGGAGTTGAACAGAGTCATATTGCTCCAGCATTTGAATAGCCAAACCTTTGTACTCGTTCAGCTCGCCTTTTTCTACAACTTCTAGAAGACGTTCTGCGATGATACGTTGTTTGCCTTCCAGAGCTTCTGCCAACGTTGGAAGAGGCTTACGTGGAATGCGGTGACGAGTTACACGTTCAATGAAGTGCAAATGGTCAATTTCACGAGGCGTTACGAATGACCAAGCTTCCCCTTCTTTACCTGCACGTCCAGTACGTCCGATACGGTGAACATAGCTCTCCGGATCTTGCGGGAGGTCAAAGTTCACAACGTGAGTTACGCCGGAAACGTCCAAACCACGGGCAGCAACGTCAGTCGCTACGAGCACGTCAATACTTCCGTCACGGAATTTACGCATAACAGCATCACGCTGATTTTGAGACAAGTCACCATGCAAACCATCTGCGGAATAACCACGTTTTTGCAGAGCTTCAGCCAGCTCGTCTACCCGGCGCTTAGTGCGACCGAATACGATAGCAAGTTCTGGGGATTCCATATCGATCAAACGGCTTAATGCTTCGAATTTTTGACGCTCAGGAACTTCAATATAGGCCTGATCAATCAGCGGAGCGCTAACTTGTTTAGGAATAACGGATACATGCTCAGGATCTTTAAGGAATTGCTCAGCCAATCTTTTAATGTTAGGAGGCATTGTAGCCGAGAACAGCATCGTTTGACGCTCGTCCGGAACCTGCTTCAGAATGGACTGAATATCTTCCATGAAGCCCATATCCAGCATTTCATCTGCTTCATCCAAAACAACGGTGTTTACGTCTTCTAGCTTAATGGTTTTACGATTAATGTGATCGAGCAAACGTCCTGGTGTACCAATAATAATTTGAGGTTTCTTTTTCAAAGCGCGAATCTGGCGTACGATATCTTGTCCACCATAGATCGGCAAAGTGCGAAGACCTTTAAAGCGGGAGAGTTTTTCGATTTCTTCAGCCACTTGAATAGCAAGCTCACGTGTTGGAGCCATAATCAGGGCTCTGATTTTTTCATCGTTTTTAGAAATTTTATTGATCATCGGAATACCAAACGCAGCAGTTTTACCAGTACCTGTTTGGGCTTGACCAATCATGTCTTTCCCTTGCAATGCAATCGGGATGGATTTGGATTGAATAGGTGTTGCTTCTTCGAACCCCAGCTCCGTAATCGCCTGAATTACCTTCGGTTCAAGATCAAATTCTGCAAATGTCGTCAAATTTATTCAAACTCCTTCATAATGGTGGATGTGGTGGACAATCCACAATGTTGTCTGTATTCTTAAGTAGCGATATTATTGTATAAGTTTTCCCCAATACAGTGATAGTTTATTTAACTCTATAACTGCATCTTTTTGTAATGAATTCGGGGAACCCTATCCGATACATCTTAAACGAATTTACCCTTTTTAAAACAGTTTAAATTTTAAGTGTTTCTCTGGACATAGGTCCCTACTCAAGAATATCCACATCGCATTATAGCACAGAACAATTCATGAATACCAGTAAGTTGCTTTCTGTATAATTAAAATGAGGTGAAAAAAAGTTGTTAAAAAAAGTGTTAAACTGCTTAACTGTTATTCTTGGAGCCGCTGCCATAGCATGCGGTTTTAATCTGTTTCTCGTCCCACATCACTTGCTGAGCGGGGGAGTAGCCGGACTTTCCATGCTAATTGGCTATTTCACAAAATTCGATATCAGCACCATGTATTTTATCATCAATATCCCGATGCTTATTGCAGGCTGGTTTATTTTAGGCAAACGTTTTATTAGTCTGAGCATTCTGTCGGTTATCGTTACCACGTGGATTTTGGCTTGGGTACCTGTACATTCTGTTGTGTCTGATCCCCTGCTGGCCTCTGTCTTTGGAGGGGTCATGGTAGGCATTGGAGCGGGAATTTCTTTTCGGGTAGGAGGGTCTACAGGCGGTTTTGACATTATCGGTTCTATCGTTACCACTTATCGGGACTTCCCCGTCGGAACTGTACTTGTGGGCATGAATGGACTAGTCATTCTCGCAGCAGGATATTTGAACGATGACTGGAATATTGCACTCGCTTCCATGTTATCCATTTTTGTGACTGGTAAAGTGTTGGATCAAATCTATGTAAGTCATACGAAGATCACCGTTTACATCATTACAGAGCACACTGACAAGCTACTCAGCCGAATGTTAACAACGCCACGAGGTGTCAGCAAAATAAAAATTGAAGGTGCATTTTCACATACTGAAAAGGACATGCTGATGACTGTTACGACACGCTACGAGCTTGTTGAATTAAAACGTATCATTAAGGAAGTAGACCCTTCTGCTTTTGTCAATATTGTGGAAACGGTTGGAGTAATGGGTTCATTTCGCCGAAGATAAGCACAAACCCAAGTGTCAAAATGAAGCTTTTGTGGTACACTATATGTGCGCTGTTCCCATAGTATATAAAGACCAGCTTTACCTGCTATTTCACAGGCACTTTGCTTTTCCGAATCGTATTGAATGATTCTTTTGGAATGATTCCGAGCAGGAAAGGGTGATTTTTGTGGAAATGGAAACGGTAAAACTGTCCGACATTGTCTTAAGATGGTACCCGGAAATGCTCCCTTCTCTCAAAAAGAATGAGCTAAACTCGATGATTGTGCTTCGAGACGGGTTGTCCATACTCAAGCCAACGGATGCGCTTGAAATTATTCAGTACAGTATTTGTGAGCACCAAGACAATAACTATCTTCAATAAATCTTTTTTGCCAAATGCCGCTTCTTCCGGTTGTATCCACAACCGTGAAGAGAGCGGCATTATTTATGCCTATTTACGGATTCATCGAGCGATAGTTAGGTTAATCATGTAAGACTATGCCTGATGATGCCAGTATTGGTTACAAGCGTGTTGTTTTTTCTATCCATAACTTTACGTATAATCAGGTAAGCGCCATACATAAGGGAGAGAGTTAGGAAATGAATATGATTTGGGCAATTATGCTATTCGCAATGGGAATAGGCGGAAATGGGGACTCGTCAGCCAACGCTCCAAATGTAAAAGAAACGGTGGCAACGACAATCGGCAGCGCCATGATCCAGGCACAACACAGTAATTTAAAGGTAGATGCCTCCAATCCGCCGGTTAAAATTGACCCACAGCCGACCACGCCAGCGATTAAAGGCATCTATGTCACAGCCTATAGCGCAGGCGGTTCACGTATGACCCAGCTACTCGAATTGCTGGACAAGACAGAGCTCAATTCCATGGTTATCGATATTAAGGACGATGCAGGTTACATCACGTATCCAACGACCAACCCCGAGCTTCTGAAATTGGGCAAGCCACAAAAATTCATTAAGGATATTTTCGGCTTGATGGACCGTTTGAAAAAACATAATGTTTATCCGATTGCTCGTATTGTTGTATTTAAAGATACGGTACTGGCCAACAAAAATCCTGAGATGTCCTTCCGCAATGCTGACGACTCTGTTTGGAAAAACGGCAAGGGAGATGGGTTCGTCAATCCCTATAATAAAGAAGTATGGGATTATAATATCGCCATTGCCAAGGAAGCAGCAAAACTTGGTTTTAAGGAAATCCAATTTGACTATGTACGTTTCCCTGAGGGCTTTGAAAAAAGAGCAGACAAACTGAAATATACCAAATCAGACCAATCCCGCTCGGATACGGTCGCTGAATTCGTACAATATGCCCGCAAAGAGCTTGCTCCACTAGGTGTGAGGGTATCGGTAGATATTTTCGGATATGCCGCATCCGTTCCTGCTGCCGAGGGAATCGGGCAGGATTTCACTAAAATCTCTGAAAATGTGGATGTCATTTCACCAATGGTTTATCCAAGTCACTACACAACAGGCTGGTTCGGTGTAAAGGACCCCGATAAAAACCCCTACCAGACGATCAAAGGCTCCATGGCCGATACGCACAAAAAACTCAATCCTACAGGCAAGCTAAAGCCAATTATTCGCCCTTGGATTCAGGATTTTACCGCAAGTTGGTTAGGAAGCGGACATTATGCCAAATATGGGAAAACACAAGTCGAGGACCAAATTCGCGCGCTTAAGGACATGAAGGTGGACGAATATTTACTCTGGAATGCCACTAACCGTTATACAAGCGGAGTAACTTATAAATAATTATTTCTCTGGACTTCTTTTTGTATAAGAATTTTAGAACTTATATCAAATATATCGAAGACTGCCCCGTTGTTTGACGAACGGATGCAGTCTTTTTTATTGCTGTTCAATTGTTGTAGTATCCCTTACAATAAAATTTACATGTTATGATATATACAAATAATAAACCCAAGTAAATGAGGAAAACAAAAATGCAATTGACTCTAACAATGGGTCAGAAATGGAAGCAGCTTTTTTACATTTTGCTTCCTATTCTGATTACCCAGCTTGCACTATCTGCCATGACTTTTTTTGATACGAATATGTCGGGGCACTTTTCCCCTGCTGATCTGGCTGGAGTAGCTATCGGAGTAAGCCTGTGGGTTCCTGTACAAACAGGCCTTAATGGGATACTTATGGCTATTACCCCTATTGTATCGCAATTGCTAGGAGCACAGCGTAAAGATAAGGTCTCCTACTATGTCATTCAGGCTCTTTGGCTATCTCTCGCCCTATCCATCGTCGTCTTGATAGCCGGGATCATTTTGGTAAAGCCTATATTAAACAGTATGAATCTGGAATTGAGAGTTCATAATGTGGCTCTGTACTACCTTTGTGCGATGGCCTTCGGTGTTGTTCCTCTATTTGCCTATACCGTGCTTCGCAGCTTTATGGATGCATTGGGACAAACCCGTTTTACGATGTTAATCACACTCATGTCATTGCCCATCAATGTTTTATTGAACTATCTACTTATTTATGGTAACTGGGGTTTTCCACGTTTGGGGGGTGTAGGCTCCGGGGTAGCAACAGCTACTACCTACTGGATTATTATGCTGGTCGCTGGTATTACTGCTCATCGGGGAAAAATATTTGCCGAATACCGAATCTTTAGCAAAATATACGGGATTGCGGCTAGTGCTCTGAAAGAGCTTATCAAGATCGGGGTACCTATTGGATTTGCTATATTTTTTGAGACTGCCGTCTTTTCAGCTGTCACGCTCTTCATGAGCAGCTATAACACGGCTACCATAGCAGCTCATCAGGCTGCCATGAACTTTGCATCTACGCTGTATATGATTCCACTCAGTATTTGCATGGCACTTACGATTCTGGTCGGCTATGAAACAGGAGCTGCCCGTCCACGAGATGCCAAAACTTATAGTGTAATGGGCATTAGCAGCGCAGTAGGTCTATCATTGATTACAGCTATTGTACTGCTCATCTGGGGTGAACAGGTCGCTCGGCTTTACTCTACCGACCTGCAGGTCATTCAATTAGCCCAGCATTTTTTAATCTATGCGATTTTCTTTCAGATCTCTGATGCTGTCGCTACACCAACACAAGGTGCACTACGTGGGTATAAAGATGTCAATCCGGCGTTTTTACTCACCTTCCTGTCCTATTGGGTTATTGGGCTTCCTGTAGGGTATATACTCGCACGCTGGACCACATGGGGGCCTTACGGCTATTGGATTGGCTTGATAACAGGCCTGGCCGTAGGTGCTATTTTACTTCTCTGGCGTTTGGTAAGAGTGCAGCATCGTTTTGCACAACAAAAACAACACGCAGAGACTAATTAGTCTTTGCGTGTCTCGATGACATATGCTGTACCAGCAGTTATTCGTTTTTTCTCTACGATAGCCACTTCCTTTAGCTCGGGGGGATATAAAAAGTGCCTCTCCACATGTTGATCAATTTCCTCAAATGCCTGTTCTTCATTCTCAGCAGCAAGAATGACGGTCAGAGCTCCTTCCGAGCTGTCCACTTCCATTTTGAATAAATACATGCATGATTACCTCCTGGCCCTATTCAATGCTAAAAAAATAGCGGATGACTCAGGTCATCCGCATAATTTTAATTTTTCCCCATATCAGAACCGATCTACTAAGCGTAAAGGTTCTTATTATTGGGACAAACGCAGAGCCAACTCATAAAGCTCCATGTTGAAATCTTTTTTGGTATTTACAACCTTGTCAATATCTGTAGCTACCAGCTTACCGTCGATCGTACCGCAAGCTTTGTCAGATACACCCTCAATCAATTGACGAACAGCAAAGTCCCCCAAACGGCTTGCGAGGTTACGGTCAAACGCAGTTGGTGTACCTCCACGTTGAATGTGTCCAAGCACTGTAACACGAGGCTCATAATCCGGACAATTTTCTTGGATTACTTTTGCTACTGTTTCGCCTTTGCCTACACCCTCAGCAACGATAATGATACTGTGGCGTTTGCCATGTTTGAAGTTTTGTTTCATCCGATCGGATACTTCATTCAGATCAAATTCCACCTCAGGTACCAAGATCGTTTCTGCACCGGAAGCCAGACCTGCATGGAGAGCAATATCGCCACAATGACGTCCCATAACTTCCACAATGGAAGAACGTTCATGGGAAGACATCGTATCACGCAGCTTGTTGATTGCGTCCACTACAATACTAACCGCCGTATCAAAACCAATAGTGTAGTCTGTGAAGGAAATATCATTGTCAATCGTTCCTGGAAGACACATGGTTTTAATGCCTTGCTTGGTCAGCTTGTTAGCTCCTTGGTAAGAACCGTCGCCACCAATTACGACTACGCCGTCAATTCCACGATTACGCAAAATTTCAGCGCCACGTTTCTGGCCTTCTTCAGTCGTAAATTCCAGGCATCTTGCAGATTGAAGTACAGTACCCCCACGTTGGATAATATCTCCGACGCTTCTCAGGTCCATTGGAAAAATATCGTCGTTCAAAAGACCTTGATATCCGCGTTGGATCCCGAATACTTCGAGTCCGAAATACAATCCGCTACGCACAACGGCGCGAACTGCCGCGTTCATCCCTTGTGAATCTCCACCACTTGTTAATACTGCAATTTTCTTAACTGCTGTCATGATTTATGACCTCCTCAAAATAATCATATAAGCCTTCTTATCCATCGACTGTTTAATAAGAAAAACAAACGCATGAGCGGACTATTTTTCATTAAACGTCTCGAAACAGCGCGAACATCCTGCTGCTCACTAACTTTAGGGTCGGATAAATATAAAGCCAGCAATCCCTCGATAATCATCCGGTGAAAGGAGCTGGCAGGGACATCTGCAATATCAGCCCGCGCCCGATTCACAACGTAGGCGATCCGGTCCAGCATCATGTCGGCATCTTCATAATAATTGCAAAAGTTAAGATCTCCGCCCTTCCGGTCTTCGTCTTGATCGATTAGATAATCCAGCAAAATATGAAGACTGCACACATGTGGAAAATACGATGCATGTATTGAGGCAGCCCCCGCATCTGTGAGATGCCGGTCGCTGGCAGCAAGAAACAGCATAAAGACCCCCAGGGTTGAGCCAGTAGCCGCAGCAAACTCGTTCCAGCGCAGCTCGGGTGTACGGTCCTTATGAATCGACCACCAGTCCAAAAGCGCTTGTTCCCGCAGCTCGGGTTTAATATGCTTGTATACTTGCAAATCCGTGTATAATCGCGCCAAATCCTGAACGTAAGGCATTGCCGCCTCATAGCCCGGAAGCCTGCTTACACAAGACTGACAGGTTGTCACCAGCCCGGTCAAATAACCGCCATCCTCCTGCTCACGACGCAACTCATAATAATTCACTGGCCTAGCCGCCGGATTAACCGCATCCAGCATAGACTGATGCAGCAACCTAAAATCATCCGGGTCCATCGACGTACTGCGATCACACAGGTTGTCCAGATAATCGCTAATCGTCTGGTACGCCACAATCAACGGAATTAGCGTCTGCCGGTCAGACATATTGGCTGCAGCATAAACCGCTCCCCCCACGCAGTGAAACGTCTTCTCTGCTATGCTCGCAAGCGCCTGGCTTCTCAGCTCAGGGTCCGGAATCTGTTCGGCCTTGCTCTTCCAGTTACTCAATTCTTGTTTCGTTTCAGGGAGAATGTGCTTGTACATTCGGCTCATTAGACCTATGGGGCCTCTCGGTACTTGATAACGTCCTTGCTCAACATAACTCAAATGACGGTGCCTCCACATTGTTGTCTACGTAATTATACCTATCCAAACCATATTCATTATAATATGATCGACCTTTTAGCACAAATGAACAACCTCACTTTTTTCTTTCATTTTCAAGAAAAATGAGTTCTTCTCACAAAAACGCTTTGTACCTGTGCTACTGAATCAATCAAAAATCGGAGTTTAACAAGATTCACCTTTATAAGACTTTAATCGCAAATAGTAGAAATGTCCTACCTAGCCCTTGTCCTCTGCCAACTTCATGCCTTGGTTGCCCTCTCCCATGCTAGCCTGCTTCCATTTCCCGAAAAGGTAGTAGAAAATAACTGCAACGGCGGAGATCGTAAAACCAACAGGAAAGCTCCACCATACAGCATCTAGACCATACTTATCGACAAATGCATAGGCCAAAGGTATACGAATGCCCCATAATGAAATAATGGTAATTAAAAGCGGTACCATTACAGAGCCTGTAGATCGAACAACGCCTGTAATGACATTGGTAATACCGAATATAACAAAAGACCACAACGTGATCAGATTAATCTGCATACCCAGTTCCAATGCCCCTCCCGTAGAAGGGAGAAACATCAGCAAGGCTTGACGGTTAAACACGTAAATGAGTACCACAGCCCCACCAGTCAATACAAAATTATATACAATCCCAATCCAGGTTGTCCTGCGTACTCGATCCCAGCGTCCGGCTCCGATATTTTGAGCGGCGAAGGAAGATACTGCTGCACCTAATGCCATGGCCGGCATCTGCACATAGCTGGACAAATTGTTAGCTGCTGTATAGGCTGCCGCTGCGACTGTCCCGTAACCGTTGATCAGATTCATTAAAGCAATCGCACTGGTAGAGACAGCAATCATTTGTAGTCCCATCGGAACTCCCTTACGAATAAGAGTCCAAATAATCTTCCAATCAAATCGAAGTAAGTGAAGCTCTGAAGATGTAATGCGCAGAAAATATTTTACACGATATAGGTAAATGAGAATCAACACAAAGCTGATCCCTTGAGCAATCAGGGTAGCTGCGGCAGAGCCTCCGATGCCCATAGCAGGAATCGGTCCCCATCCAAATATGAGTAGTGGGTTAAGTAATACATCCAGTACGACGGAAACGAGCAGAAAATAAAATGGTGTTTTGGAATCTCCCGCCCCTCTCATTACGGTCATGATGTAGTTATAGCCGTACAAAAAGGGCATACCCGCGAAAATAATGCGTGTATAGGTGATCGCCATATCGACTGATTCGGCAGGCGTATTGAGCACATGAAGAATCCAAGGTGAGCCCAAAAAACCAATAATACCTATAGCAAAAGCGAGCACCAGGAAAAAGACAGCGCTTGTACCTACTACACGCTTCGTTTCCGCTATGTCACCCGCTCCGATATTTTGTCCGATCAGAATAGTGGCCGCCATAGTGACCCCAAAAATCGAGCTGATCAGAAAGAACATTATAATATTTCCGTTCGAAGCGGCAGTCAACGCAGCTTCTCCCAGAAACTTTCCAACCCAGATTGAATTAATCGTTCCATTCAAGGATTGCAGAATATTTCCGAACAGCATCGGCAAAGAGAACATAAACAGTGTTTTGGCAATGGGGCCTTCAATCAGGGAAGGATTACGATTAGCCTCTGCTGCACTCATTTTCTCAACTCCTTTCAACTTACAATAACTCATATTTAGTTTTATTACGTATAATACCCTATTCGAGCTCAATCTTCTCATTTCACAAACGTTTTTACGCAAAAAAGCGCAGCTCCTTAAATGTAAGGAACTGCGCTCTCAATTCATCGTTTAACCGTAATATATAAGACATCCGTAAAAACGGAACATTTCTTACAATTCAGTTACACTTACAGTTTGATTACGTTAGCTGCTTGTGGTCCACGGTTGCCTTCAGTAATTTCGAATTCAACCTCTTGACCTTCTTCCAAAGTTTTAAAACCGTCGCCTTGGATTGCGGAGAAGTGTACAAATACATCCTCGCCACCCTCAACTTGAATGAAGCCATAACCTTTTTCTGCGTTAAACCATTTAACTGTACCTTTCAAGTGAACAACCTCCTAAAAATACCGCCATCTATGGCGAATATCCATATTATACTTCATGCTTTTTCACATTGCAATTGGTGTTTTTCCGGGTTTTATGGTCTGGAATGATTTGCTTTTGCGGCGGAAACTGCGGTATCATGAACCAAAACATCTATAAAATCGGAGACATGCATATGATGAAAAAACACGAAATATACAAAAAAGACAAGTGGAATATGATGACTGTCGAGGTGCAGGGCCGTTACATCGTTTTGCGGGAAATATCTGATGATTGGGGCGAGGAAGCCCACACGTTTTTGAGCCGTCCTGCGCTTATGCATTGGGCTGAAAATCGTTTTCCCAAGCAATCCTTTCAAGATAATGAGGAAGAGTGGCAGCGGATCATGAACGCTTTCAAACAGGTGTAGCCTATACATGGTGTCCAACAGCTATCTCATCTTCATTATTCTGGCCTTCACGCTGGGCGGAGTGCTGATCATGAAGCGTGAAACGATACCGGCTCCTCTCAAAAAGTGGATGGCCCTCACTGCCGTAATCATGATTTGCCTTGCCTTTTATCTTATTGTATACAGCTTATTAAATATAGGTTCCAACCCACAGTAAGGAAAATTATACTTTCAGGGGCAAAAGGTCATACTATGGTATAACAAGCCATGGTATAAGGAGGATATGCCGTTACATGCATCCTGTAAAACCTCTTGCCCTGCTGCTTACAGTAAGTGTGGCGGTTTCCTCGTTTTGGCATCCGCCCCTTACCGCCGCAGCCCTATCCCACATTACGTTCGATCAGAGGAGGCTCTCCATGAGTGAAATTGTAAAACGCGCTGATGCGCCAGTGGAAAATACATGGAAACTGGAAGACCTGTTCCCCAACCGCAAGGCATGGGATCAAGAATACGAAGAAGTCAAACAATTGGCCAAAAAGGCTGCTCAATTTCAAGGCAAGCTCAACTCAGCCGAAGCGATTGGCAACTGCTTCAAACTCGAAGATGAGCTGTCGCTCAAAACTGAGCGTGTATATGTGTATGCCCATCTTCATCATGATGAAGATACGGCTGAACCTACATATCAAGGTCTTTCGCAAAAAGCTAAAAAGCTAGGCGTTGAAGTCAGCGAGTCCCTATCATTCGTCACACCTGAAATTTTGGCGCTGCCAGATTCTCAGCTTGATGCCTTCATTGAAGATCCGAAGCTTTCGGATTATAAGTTCACACTTCAAGAAATGAAGCGGGAAAAAGCACATGTTTTGGGCAAAACAGAAGAAGCGCTGCTCGCTCAGGTTGGCAATCTGGCTCAAGCCCCGCAAACGATTTTTGGGATGCTCAATAACGCGGATCTGAAGTTTCCGAAAATCAAGGATGAGCATGGCAAAGAGGTCGAGCTGACTCATGGCAGCTACATTCAATTTCTCGAAAGTCCACACCGCGAAGTACGTGAACGTGCTTTTAAAGCGGTATATGACACATATGCCAAAAATAAAAATACGATTGCTTCTACATTGAGTGCCAATGTGAACAAAAATATTTTTTATTCTCGTGTTCGCAAATACCCTTCCGTACTGGAAATGTCACTATACGGCGACAATATTCCGAAGGAAGTGTATACGAATCTTATTGATACGATTCATGAAAGCTTGCCCCTGCTTCACCGTTATATCAAGCTGCGTAAAAAGCTGCTAGGTGTGGATGAGCTACATATGTATGATTTATTTGCTCCGCTTGTGGACGAATATAAGATGGATATTACGTATGAGGACGCCAAAAAGCAAACCAAAGAAGGCCTTAAGCCTCTGGGCGAGGACTATCTGGCTTCATTGCAAAAAGGCTATGATGAGCGCTGGATTGATGTATATGAAAATGAAAATAAACGTACAGGCGCCTATAGCTGGGGAGCTTATGGCACCCACCCTTATGTGCTTCTGAACCATAAAGATAACCTGAACAGCATGTTCACGCTTGCACATGAAATGGGGCATGCGCTGCATTCGTACTATTCAGACAACGCATTGAAGTACCGGGATGCACAGTATACTATTTTTCTGGCTGAAGTGGCTTCCACTACTAATGAAGCCTTGCTGATGGATTACTTACTGAACAAATCTACCGATCCAAAAGAGAAAATGTATCTCCTCACCTATTATGCGGACCAATTCCGTACAACGGTATTCCGTCAAACGATGTTTGCGGAATTCGAGAAGATTGTACATGAGCGTGCTGAACAGGGAGAATCCCTTACACCGCAGCTTTTGTCGGAGATTTACTATGATCTGAATGTGAAATATCACGGACCTGGCATGAAGGTAGACAAAGACATAGAAATGGAATGGGCACGAATCCCTCATTTTTATAACAGCTTTTACGTCTACAAATATGCTACCGGCTTCTCGGCAGCAACCAGTTTCTCGAAACAGATTCTGGAAGAAGGCCAGCCAGCCGTTGACCGTTACTTAGGCTTCCTAAAGAGCGGTGGCAGTGATTATTCAATTAATATTTTGAAGAAAGCTGGCGTTGACATGTCCTCACCGCAGCCGATTCGCGAAGCAATGAGCGTATTTGAGGAAGTCATTACGGAAATGGAAAAACTAACTGAAGGAAAGTAAAACCGTGCACACTTAGAATCCCGCATTAAAAAGATGCACGGATAAATCCCTTGTCCATGGCGGACAAGGGATTTTATAATGTAACGGAAGGGGGTGGCATTTTGAAAACACAATGGTCTTTGATCGCAGCACTTGTTATAGCTTTGTTAACAGCTGTTTTTGCTGTTATTAATGTCAATTCGGTTCAAGTGAACCTTCTGTTTAGTAGGGTTAGCATCCCTTTGATTCTGCTTATTCTCGGTTGCACTCTTTTAGGTGGACTTATTGTCGGTTCTTTCGGTATCTTTCGCCAATATAGGCTTCAGAGAGAGATTAAACGTCTGACTAATCAGCTTCATACACTACAAGAAGAGCACACATCGGCAGTCGAAGCATATGCGAATGTGTCCAGTGACACGACTGGTTCTTCCAGCACGGTGTCTACATCCGACCCAGGTATAGAGCAATCGTCCTCTAACCCTGATCGGTTGTCCAAATGAGGAGGAGCAACAAATGACAATTCAATTAAATGAAAACTATATCATGAGCCTTTTAAATCAGCTTTTGAACACGCCTAGTCCCAGTGGATATACACATCATGTGATGGAGCTGATTCGTAAGGAAGCCGAAAAGCTAGGAGTACCCCTCGAATGGAATGCAAAAGGCGGTGCTATCCTGACTCTGGAAGGTCAAGCAACGGACCGTACAGTGGCGCTTAGCGCGCATGTGGATACATTGGGCGCAATGGTACGTTCGATTACAGCGCATGGTACCCTACGCCTGACATCTGTGGGCGGCTTCATGATGAACAGCATTGAGAACGAATACTGTCTTATTCATACCAGAAGCGGACAAACCTATACGGGCACTATTCTATCCAGCCACCCATCCGTGCACGTCTATGATGATGCACGAAGCTTTGAGCGTAAGGAGAGCCATATGGAGGTACGGATTGACGAGCTTGTCGAGTCGAAAGAAGACGTGCTTCAGCTCGGTATCTCGGTGGGCGATTTTATTTCGTTCGATGCGCGCCCAGTCGTAACTCCCAGTGGCTTTATCAAGTCGCGGCACTTGGATGATAAAGCCAGCGTAGCGGCACTGTTTGGTTTATTAGAATCATCTGTACATGGAGGCTGGAAGCCTCGACATACTGTTAAATTGCTCATTTCCAACTATGAAGAAGTGGGGCACGGAGCGGCTTACATACCCGAAGGAATCAGTGAGATGATTGCTGTCGACATGGGCTGCATAGGTGAAGATCTGAGCTGCAAGGAAACGGACGTTTCCATCTGTGCCAAAGACTCCTCAGGTCCTTATGACTACAACATGACAACCCGTCTGATTGAGCTGGCTAAGGAACTGAATATTCCGTATGCGGTAGATATTTATCCACACTATGGCTCAGACGCTTCGGCTGCGCTTAAAGCAGGCAATAACATTCGTGCTGCACTGATCGGACCTGGCGTACACGCCTCTCACGCAATGGAACGCACGCATAAGCAGGCCGTAGTGAACACTGCCCGTCTGCTCGCGGCTTATGTAACAGCTTAACCATTTTATGCTGCATGGAAAACAGGTGCACATACTTCTATTTCTACAAAAAAGCAAGCCTCCATCTAAATGGAGACTTGCTTTTATTTTTAAGATTTACTTTGTTCAATTTGCTCGGCTAGCTCATTCAAATAGGTCCAGCGTTCCATTTGGTACTCTAGATGCTGTTCGGCCTTCGCTTGCTCAGCCATGAGCTCCTGCAACCGTGTCGAATCGCTGAAAGATTCCTCCATCTGTCGCTGAATATCAGCCAATTTCTGTTCGGCTTGTTCAATCAGCTCATCAATCTGCTCATATTCCCGCTGTTCCTTAAAGGTAAATTTAAGCTTGGGTTTACTTGTCCCCTTGACTGAATCGGAAGAACCCGCAGACTTAGGCGTAGAAGAACGATTCGAGGAAGCCGTCCCCGTCGAGTCAGACGTATTTGCAGAAGATTGAGCATTTTTACTGATCCATTCTGCATACTCGCTATAGTCGCCTACATGTACACGTACTTGCCCATTCCCTTCGAAAGCCAGTATTTTATCCACGGTCCGATCCAGGAAATAACGATCATGAGAAACGATAAAAACTACGCCCGGGAATTCATCCAGATAGTCTTCCAAAACGGAAAGAGTCTGAATATCAAGATCATTTGTCGGTTCATCCAACAATAGTACATTCGGTGCGGACATAAGGACACGCAGCAGATACAAACGACGTTTTTCTCCCCCCGATAAACGAGAAATAACCGTCCATTGCGCGCTTGGTGCAAACAGAAACCGTTCCAACATCTGCGCAGCTGTAATCGTCGAACCGTCTGCCGTACGAATCACTTCGGCTTCTTCCTTAATATATTCAATGACACGCAAGGATTCGTCCATTTCCTGATGTTCTTGAGTAAAATAACCAAGCTTCACAGTCGGCCCCAGTACAACACTGCCGGAATCTGGTTCTACACGCTGAGCAATCATTTGGAGCAGAGTGGATTTTCCACTACCGTTAGGTCCCAGGATGCCCACACGATCACCAGGAACCGCAATGTAACTCAAATCCTGAATCAGCTTGCGGGAATCTACCGATTTGGACAGCTCCTCGATCTCCAATATCTTTTTACCCAGACGTGTGGAGGCAACGGACATATCTACAGATCCAGAACGAGCTTCCGGTTGCTGATCCCTGAGCTGCTCATATCGGTCAATACGCGCTTTCTGCTTGGTCGAACGTGCCTTTGCTCCTCGGCGAATCCAGGCCAGCTCATTACGCAGCAGGTTCTTCCTTTTTTGTTCCGATGACGCTTCCCGCTCCTCGCGTTCTGCCTTCAGCTCCAGAAAACGGGTATAGTTAGCCTCATAACGGAAAAGGCGACCATGATCCAGCTCTAACATGACATTAGCAACTCTATCCAGAAAATAACGATCATGCGTGATCATTAATAACGCACCGCGTCTTTTTTGCAAATATTGCTCCAACCATGCAACGGAATCATTATCAATATGGTTGGTAGGCTCGTCCAGAATGAGCAGCTCACAGGGTTGGATCAAAGCCGCAGCCAAAGCAACCCGTTTACGCTGACCACCGGAGAGAACGCCCATTCGAGACTCAAACTGGGTGATCCCCAGTCGGGTAAGTATATTTTTCGCCTCGCTCTCCAGCTGCCATGCTTGGAACGTATCCATTTGCTGGCTTGCTCGCAGCAGGCGGTTTTGGAGCTCCTCGCTACCCGGATTCAACTCCAGTAACTCCATGGTTTCCGTATATTCACGCACTGCTTTCATTTCAGGCTGATTGCCATGAAAAATATGCTGGAGTACCTTCATTTCAGGATCAAACTCCGGATTTTGTGCCAGATACTGAATTCGCACATCGTTGTTCACTGCAATATTACCCTCATCTGGCGGCTCTAAGCCGGAAATCACACGTAAAAACGTTGACTTTCCAGTGCCATTTACACCAACAACCCCTATTTTGTCACGCTCATCCATACCGAAGGAAACATCTTCGAACAACATTTTCTCGCCGTAGCTTTTTGTTATATGTTCAACGGTCATAATATTCATTACAGATTCCCTACTCTTCCCCAATTTTGTGATGCATCTTGTCTATTTTAACACAGACACAGCCAATGATTAAAAAAAACCGTTAGCTGAACAATGCCAGTACGGTTTTCAAAGACAACATGTCAGGATTTTTGTACTCCGGCTTCACAGCCATGCATAAATAAATTAGCTGCCAATGCAGCCGTCTGATCCACGTCACATTCACGGAAATCTTGATTCAACAAAATATCCATTTTTAGGCGTTCCATCATACCAATGAATGCCTTCGCATGAAATTCGGGCTGCAATACACCCTCTGACGCCAGTTTATTTTTGACCAGATTGGTATAGTCCTGAATAAATCCCCGTATAAACTCTATGAGATCGGGATCACTATTCGGAGTCATAAAAAATAATTTAGTATGCTGCTTGCGTTTGTAATAGTAGTGGAGATGCAAACTCGCCATTCGCAGCAATCCCTCTCCCAAAGTACGATTGACTAATGCGTCTTGCATTTCGGCTAGGTATTGTTCGCAATCTCTACGTGTGACTGCTATAAATAGCTGCTCTTTACTTTTAAAGTACAAGTATACCGTGCCTTTAGCAACACCTGCTTGTTCTGCAATTTCGGAAATTTTGCTTTCATAAAAGCCTTTGGTGCCAAAGACAGTGTAAGCAGCGTTCAAAATAGCTTCATATTTATCTCCGTGCATTTCACCCATCTTTGCACCTCCTGAAACCATGATTGAAGCACGCAGTTATTCCCTAGAGCGATCTCCAGCCCCATGTTCAGAGTATAAAGAAAATGCCTGCAAGCGCGACCAATCCTCCGAAAATAGAGCTAATACTATTCACCCGATCATTGCTCATCCAATGCCAGCCTCGTATATAAACTGTCGTTTGTCCACAATGTGTGTCTACTTCTACTTCCCGCTTGCAAACTGGGCAGGAGCGCATCAATTGCACCGTAGCACCAAGATAAGAATCAGCAAAAGCTCCGGCACTGCCGGATATTCCCCCAATCAGTGCCCACAGCCATAACGGCAATTCCGGCATTCCTACGGCGTGTCCAAAGCCCCATGCGCCAATACCGATCAGTATGCCACCAGCCAAGGCCGCAGCCGTTCCTAATACAGATACTCCTCCTGAGGTTCCGGGTGCCAGCACCTTCCCGGTAAGCACCGAACGAGGCGGCTTACGACTCAGGCTTCCAAATTCCGTTGCCCACGTATCGGAGGTGACCGTAGCCATAACACCGACAAATGCCAGTTGCCAGGCAACATGAGGCCATATCGCATAACCTAGGCATAGCAGCATACCTAATCCCCCATTAGCCCATACTTGCCCTGCATCCCGATTGCCTGTTTTGGCATACGATTTTTCGAGCTCAGCCTTGCGTTCCTTTTTGAACCTCGATAATAGGGTGGAGGTGATAAAGAATAAGAGCAATGTACCAAACCAAAACAGGTTGCCCGCCCCATAATACACAGTTCCCATCAGTACAGCCGCAGCAAAGCCGGATAAGGTTAAAGATTTTTTATAAAATGCAGCCCCCGCTACCACAGCAGCGGAAAGCAATCCGATAATCCAGTCCATGATATACCCCCGCATTTGAGATGAATCTCTGTTTTTCGCTTGTAGTTCTGTATATCATTGTACAATGCTGTACGCTTATATAAAAGCCGTGCTCCATGCTTTCGCACAGGACACGGCCTTCACAAGACTTTTTTAAGTATCTTTATTATTGCCACTGTAGATTTAGCCGATGGTGAAGCTTCCCTGATGCTCACTCCCCCAGTAAAGCTCAAAGTGGTCCCCGCTCGTTGTAGGCCCTACACCCGCCGGAGTGCCAGTAAAAATAATATCTCCCTTACCTAGTCCATATTGAGTTGCTATATATTCAACGATGTGCTGGATGGAAAAGATCATGTCCTTGACATGCCCACGCTGCACCTCTTGTCCATTTTTGAATAAGGAAAAATCCTGCTGCTCCAGCACGTCCAAGCTCTCCAAAGGCAAGAACGGTGTCACAGGTGCAGACGATTTAAAGCCTTTGGCAGCAGTCCACGGGTGGCCTTTTTTCTTGAGCGTACTTTGTACATCACGCAGGGTAAAATCAATGCCAAATGCAAAAGCGTTCAGACACGCATCTGCGGTCATGCCTGGTTCGTAGTTACGGCCTACAGCGACAACCAGTTCAGTCTCAAAATGAATATCTCCCTTACCTTGAGGAAGCTCCAGCGCAGCACCATCCAGCGGCACAACCGCATGAGATGGCTTCAAGAAAATCATTGGTTCTGTGGGAACCTCATTCCCCAGTTCCTCCGCATGCAACTTATAATTGCGTCCGACACAATAAACATTACGAATTTCTACGTTCATTACGATCCGTCACCCTTCCGCGTATGTAGTCCAATTGATTAACGAATAAGTTTACGTATATAGTGCCACATCCGGGACTTAGAAAGCAAAAAAACCTGCTCCCAGCGATCCGGCCAATTAGTGCAAATCATCAATTCAGGATGTAATGAGGACAATCTCCGCATGATACGCCGGTCATCCACCGTCCACGCCATGACCGTAATACCCCTTCCGATCAGATCTTTCAAGAGCTTTCGGTCTATCCGTGGATAGCCAATAGATAAAAAAGAACATTGCAGATTTTCTAATTGCTTTGCCAAATCGTCTGGACGGGCATCGATAATCAGTCCAGTACGGATTTCGGGTGCCAGTTCTTTTGCTCGGCGCAATGCCGCACGCTCAAAAGAGGTCAAGACCACCTCAGCCTCCATCCCCCTCATTATAATTTCACGTAGGACGGCTTTCTCTAGTCCGGGATACATATCACCAGCAGTTTTGAGCTCAATATTGAGCGACACACGCCCCTGGCACAAGTCAAGCACTTGGGCGAGGGAAGGAATAGGTTCCCCGTAATATTGTGCATTTTTCCAGCTACCTGCATCAAGTCGTTGCAATTGTTTCCAGTCTGCATCTTTCACTCGTCCCGTACCGTTCGTCGTTCGCTCCAGCGTAAAATCATGAAAGACCACAGGAACACCGTCCTTTGACAGCTGTACATCCAGTTCAATCCAGTGCACAAAAGGCTGTTCCAGCGCAAGCTTAAAGGCTGCTATCGTGTTCTCGGGAGCAATTCCCGAGAAACCGCGGTGAGCCACGCACAAATGATCCATCTCGTTATGACCTCCATTCACAAAGGAGTCGTTCATACAATCGTTCCGTCCATGTCTATATTGACAATTTCTTTCTTACTGCTACTGAGCGCTTACCGTACCATCTACACCTATCGAGACATTACTTGGTGACAGTGTCGCTACTTTCTGCAAAATTTTGCTGGCCTCCACATCTTTCAATGGGATCGGTTGACCCAGCTCCGCCCGGTAAGGGGTCAGCTTCATCTTACAGTCCCCGTTTCGGGTACAGGTGGCCTGAAATATCGCTGTATCCCAAGTGGCTGGCACCGTTGATTTAGAAAAAATAAAATTGCCTGTGCTGTATGCAATCCATTTGCCTTTATATTGCTCCATCCCTTGCAGCACATGAGGATGCCCGCCAATGACCAGATCGGCCCCAGCATCAATAAAAGCGTGAGATAACTCCGTTTGATGAGGTTCAAGTGTAGTTGCCCGCTCCTTGCCCCAATGGGCAACCACAATCACCAAATCAGCCTGATTTCGTGCCTCACGAATAGACTTTACGATAGCGGTCGAATCATAAGCCCCTGCTACACCGGGCTGTTTGGCACTCGCATTCCAGTTGGCTTCAGGCATGACACGTGTAGCCCCCAACAACGCAATTTTAATCCCGTTACGTTCAAAATAATGCGGTGCATACGCTTCTTTAGCATTGCGTCCAGCTCCAGCATGGGCTATACCCTTTTCATCCAAATATTTCAGGGTATCCAGTAATCCACTTGTCCCCTGATCCAAAATATGATTGTTGGCCAAATTTACAGCATCGACCCCTGCCGCTGCCATTGCAGTTAGCGCCTTGGGCGAAGATTTATACACATACGTTTTATTTAACGCACCGACGCCATTAGTAGTCACTGGTGTTTCCAGATTGGCAATCGTCAGATCGTCTTTATGAAACAAACTTCCGAGATATTGGTATGGATAATCAAATCCGTTCTGCTCCAACCGCTGCTCAACTTTACCAGAGAACTGCACATCCCCTATGAAGTGAAGGATAACTGCTGGAGAATTCCCATCGTCCGTGTTTGATTTTATGACATCCTTCGTTCCCCTCTTCTCGGTGGGTGCATCATCGTTGTTTACATCCTTATTTGGCGAATCCTCCTGTGCTTGCCCGTCTTTCTCCGAAGATAATTTTGCTCCTGAAGAGCTGGCTTCGGAGGCATTGGTGTCGGGCGTTGTTACGGGACGACTGCTTGTGTCTGGAACAGTAGAGTCCTTCGTTTCATTAACATCTTCACTTCCTGAGGGAGTAGAATTCTCATCATTAGCAGACCCCGTTTGGATGTTCTTTTCAGTTTGCGAATACTTGGCGTTTTCCGCAAGAGAACCACTACTATCGTGTTCAAATATGTAATAATAACCGAAAAGTCCTACAATCATGAACAGCAAGACCAGATTCGTAATGATCCATGCCTTTCCTATTTTTGGTTTTCTCGCTCTCTTTCGACCTTCATTTCTCTGTGACCTGGGAGGGTACATTCTTCACTCCTTCTATGCTATTCCATATACATGCATTCCTTATTAGCTGGCGACTTTTACACCTTCTCCATTATATATCAAATTTCTATATAAATAGAACCCCTCGCCTGGATCGCGAAGGGTTCATTATCGAACATTTATACCTGGACCTTGACGGCTTCCCGTTGTGCTGTGTGGACAGCCTTGGAGGCCCATTCCTTAGCCTGACGGATGCAGTCCGGCAAACCGATTGCATCATAGCCAGCGCCTAAAACGTACACCCCTGGCATCGCACTGCGTAGCTCTTCCCGCAGATTAGCTATAGCTTGTGGGTGCCCTACCGGGTATTGCGGCATGGAATTACGAAGACGTGTAATTTCCGTGAACAGCGGAGTTGCTGTAACTCCCATCATCTCTTTCAAATCCTTACGTACCACCGCAATCAGCTCATTATCCGGTAAGTCTACTGTTTCTTCAGCTCCTGCTCGCCCTACATAACAACGCAACAGCACCTTATCATCCGGGCTGGTATGTAGCCACTTGGCGGACGTCCAAGTACAAGCTGTGACACTACGTCCTTCTTTGCGAGGAACCAGAAAACCGGAGCCGTCAAAGATGTTCTCAATATCTGTTTTATCAAAGGCCATGACCACGTTCGCTACGGAGACGTAATTAACAGCTTCCAGTGCAGACACATTTACATGATCTCGCAATAGCGGCGCAGCAGCAAAATTGGGAGTCGTTACAAAAATATCATCTGCCTCCAGCGTCTCTCCATTGTCCAACATAACGCAATAGGGACTTCCTTTAGTTTCCGTTGTCTTTGTGAATTCTGTAACAGCAATTCCGGTGCGTAAATCACAGTCGTACAAATCATTCAGCAACGCATGCACCAAACTTTGCAAGCCTTGACGGAAGGTCAAAAAGGCGCTTTTTTTCGTACCCGTATGTGTTTCAGCTGGTTTTCGACCTGTCCTCATCCCGTGAATAAGGCTTCCGTATTGCTGCTCCACCTCTGCAAACTGTGGAAAAGTTGCCTGCAAACTTAGCGTCTTCATGTTGGCAGCATAGATTCCCGCCAGCAGTGGCTCGGTTACATTCTCTAGCACTTCTTTGCCCAGTCGGCGTTCAATAAAATCACCCAGCGCCTCATCTCCCGGTTCACGTCGAGGCGGAATGACAAAATCCATCATAGCCCGCATTTTTCCACCTAAAGAGATCAAGCCACTGCGTAAAAATGGTTTTAGCTCTGTTGGAATGCCCAGCACAAGCCCAGGAGGCATCGGATGAAGCTGACCTTCATGCAAAATATATGTCTTTTTAGCTTCAGGGTTCGTGCTTACCAGCTCATGATCCATCTCTAACTCTTTTGCCAGATCTATCATAGCCGTTTTACGGGCCAGAAAGGAATCTGGCCCCTTTTCTATGACAAAACCATCTTTATGCAATGTTTCAATTTTTCCGCCTAGCGCGGAAGCTTTCTCCACCAGCGTAATTCGAGGTGTGTAGCCAGCTTCTTTGTACATTTTTCGTGTATAAAAAGCAGTGCTAAGCCCGGTCAAGCCTCCACCTACAATTACAATATTACGTAACTTTTGCTCCATTATGTCCTCATCCCTTTTTCCATTGGTCTATGATGACATCACTAAGCGTCTCCATATACAGTGGGTCACTGTTGAGTGAATCAATACGCTGAAAACGCATATCCAATTCTTTCGCCAAAGCCTGTGCTTCAATATCCAGGTCGTATAACACCTCTAAGTGATCAGAAACAAAGCCAACTGGCGCAGCCAGCACATACTCCACTTGCTCTTCCTTAAGACTGTGCATGGTATCCAAAATATCTGGTCCCAGCCACGGTTCAGCTGTACGGCCGGCACTTTGCCACGTAAACTGCCAGTTGGTAATTCCCGCCTTATCCGCAACAGCCTGCGAAGTAGCCATTAACTGCTCCACATATGGATCACCCATAGCCAAAATCCGCTCAGGCAAGCTATGCGCACTGAACAGAACACGAACCTCGTCCCGCTTGGCTCCCGCTTCTTCAAAAAGCGCCAGTTTTGCGTTCACACGCTCAGTCAGCGTCTTGATCAGCTTGGGATGAAGATAATAGCTCTCCACAAATGATATGGCCAGATCCAGTTCCTGTGCCTTAGCCTGTGCACGCTTGATATAAGAGCCTACACTCATAACGGAATAATGCGGAGCCAGCACGACACCCACCGCCGTACGAATGCCATCTTGCACCATCGCTTCGATACCGTCCTCAATAAACGGCTTGGCGTGTTTGAGCCCCTGATAACAGACAAATTCTATGTCCAGGTTGCGATTTTCCTGATTTAAGGTTTCCTGCAAGTTGTGGACCTGTCGATCTGTATTCTGACGCAACGGAAACACGCCACCCACAATGGCTTCGTAGCGATCTTTTAATTCTTTTAACTGCTCCGGCGAGGGAGCATGACCACGGCGAATATGTGTATAATACGCTTCAACCTGGTCCAGACTCTCCGGCGTCCCGTAGGACATGACCAGTACACCCACTTTGGTTTTCATTAGCAGATCCCTCTTATCTTTTCTAGTTGTGTTCATTTTTTGACAAAACAGAGCGAGAATACTCATGTACATAATCGGTAAGCTCTCTTAGCTTATCTAGCGAGGCTTCAGGAAATAAGCCGTGACCGAGATTGAAAATATAGCCCGGCTCCAGAATGCCTTCATCTACAATTTTTTTTGCATACTGCTTAATCACATTCATCGGCGCAGTAAGCACATAAGGGTCCAAATTGCCCTGCACTCCAAAACTGTTACCCAAGCGACGACGGCCTTCAGGTATACTTACCCGCCAGTCCAGTCCAATCACATCGGCTTTTACCCCGCTCAAATGCGGAAGCAATTCACCAGAGCTTACGCCCGGAAAATAAATTTTAGGCACATTCAGATCAGATAACTCATGGAAAATACGTACAATGGTCGGCAACACAAAAGTTTGAAAATCATAAGGCGAGAGTGCACCTACCCAGCTATCAAACAATTGAAAAGCCTTACCACCGTTAGCGATATGGGCCCGCACGTATGTAATAACCATATCCCCTAGCTTATCCATCAAACGATGCCATAGTTCAGGCTCTCCATACATCATCGCTTTGGTGCGAATATATCCCTTGGAGGGTCTTCCTTCTATTAAATAGCTGGCAATAGTAAAAGGCGCCCCAGCAAACGTGATCAATGGCACGTTCAACTCACGGTCTAAAATACGGATGGTTTCCAAAATATGACCCAAATCGCGTTCTACATCAATCGGACGCAAGTTGTCTACGTCTGCAGCTGTACGGAGCGGATTATCAATAACCGGGCCAATATTTTTGACAATATCAAAATCAACCCCTAGCGAGGCTACCGGATTCATAATATCAGAATATAAAATTGCAGCGTCCACCCCAAGCTTGCGCACGGGCATCAACGTTACTTCTGCGGCCAACTCGGGCTGGCGGCAAATTTCAAGCAGCGTGTATTTTTCCTTAATTTTGCGATACTCAGGGTCATACCTTCCGGCCTGCCGCATGTACCATACGGGAATATGATCCACAGCTTGCTTGCGGCAAGCGCGGATAAAAGTATCATTGTAGGTCATGACTTCAGCCTCCAGTTCGAATCATAAATACTATATTTTATTATGCCCTTTTTCAAGAGTCGTAACAACCGCCGCTCTCAAACAAACCATGACAAACCCATGACATTTGGATAAAGTTTCAATGAAGTGTGCTATACTAGAGAAATGGCTTTTTTAAAGCTCCGGGAAAGTTATACATGAATAAGTACCTTTACAACAGGATGAGAATGGCAGAAAGGAAGTGAAAGCACATTGAAAACGTGGGAGACGTGGAAAATCAATCTCATTGTGCTTTGGTTCGGTCAGTTTCTGGTCAATGCGGGAATTACAATGATTACTCCGTTCCTTGCCCTATATTTGGCTCAAGACCTCCATGTGAAGGGCGAGCACGATATAGGACTGTGGGCAGGAGTTATTTTTGCAGCTAACTTTTTGACCTCGTTTATATTTCAGCCATTATGGGGTAAGCTGGCCGACCGATATGGACGTAAAGTCATGCTGCTTCGCTCAGGCTTCGGCATGGCCCTGGTCATCGGATGTATGGGTTTGGTCACCCACCCATGGCAGCTGCTAGCGCTTCGCCTGCTAAACGGTACAATTTCGGGTTTCAACCCGGCTTCTATTTCCCTAGTGTCGGGTACCACTCCCAAAGAGCGAACCGGCTTTGCTATGGGAATTATGCAGTCCGGTCAAATGGCTGGCACAATTCTCGGCCCTTTGCTAGGCGGATTTTTGGCTGACTGGGTCGGGTTCAGACCGATCTTTTACATTACAGGAGCTCTTATTTTCCTAGCCTCTCTAATGGCAATGTTTTTGGTTAAAGAAAATTTCAGCAAAGCGGAGGCCGCGCGAATTCCACAAATTTCGGTTCTTGCCGGATTAAAGGAGCTAAGCCATACGCCCCAGCTTCCGGCTTTGTTCACCGTGACATTCTTACTCCAGTTTGCCATGATCAGTACAGTTTCTCTGCTACCTTTGTATGTGCAAAAGCTATATGGCTCGGCAGAAGGAATTGCACTGGTTGCCGGGTTCGTTACCGCTATTACAGGCGTATCGAATATGGTAGCCGCACCGCTCCTTGGACGATTAAGTGACAAAATAGGAGCACACAAGATCTTGACCATTGCACTACTCGGAACGGCGATTATGCTCATTCCGCAAGCTTTTGTCAATGAAGTATGGCAGCTTGTCATTATCCGTTTTTTCATGGGTGTGTTTATGGGCGGTCTGCTACCAAGCGTAAATGCGCTGATTCGCACCTATACACCGGAAGGAATGGAAAGCCGCTCTTTCGGATTCAATACCAGTTCACTGGCGCTCGGGAATATGCTGGGTGCGGTCATTGGCGGAGTGCTTTCCGGATTTATCGGCATCGAGGGACTGTTCATCATGTCTGGTGTGTTGCTGATTGTCAATATAATCTGGGTACGTATGAAGCTTTTTGATCGTAAGGCTACGCCTCATTTCAGGTAAGACAACCTTCGGGTAGGACAGCCTGCCTTAACAGACAAGAACCTCCGCTCCACACTGTGGATAAGGAGGTTCTTTTTGGTATAGCTACATTCAAGGGACGCCCGTTACTTCACTCGTGCCAACGCCAATCCATCATAAGCCGGCAAAAGCGTACTGACTAGCCGTGGATCCGTTGCTATCGTTTCGTTAAAACGTCTCACGGCCTGTACGGCAGGTCCGTTCTTGTCGGTGTTCAGTGTGCGTCCCCGAAGAAAACAGTTATCTCCGGCAATTATAGCGCCTGGATTGGCCAGTGCAATCGCATACTCCAGATACACTGGGTAATTTTCCTTATCCGCATCAATGAAAAAAAAGTCAAAAGTCTTTCCTTCTTCCTGAAGCTTCTTCAGGCTGTCCGCTGCGGGTCCAATACGATACTCGACACGATCACCGTAGCCATTGTTTTTCATATGTTGATGAGCCAACGCAGCGTACGCTTCTTTCAGCTCCAGGGACACGATGCGACCTTTCTCTCCCAGCCCACGGGCCAGGCATAATCCACTGTATCCTCCTAATGCTCCGATCTCCAGTACCTGCTGTGCACCAGAGACTTCAACGAGAAAGGTCAACAGCTTTCCATAGGGATGAGCAACCGATACCTCCGGCATCCCTTCTTTAACAATAGCCTCCCTAATGCTGCGCAGCGCTTCATCCTCCTGTACCAGCTGGTCTACATATTGTTCAGGTGTCATATTGGGTGTGATTTCCACGTTTCATCTCTCCTTCTTGCTTTATCATAACGCAGGTTGGACGCGGTGTCCTTCGTAAATTATTTGCCTTAACGATTTGTCTCTTCGAGTACAATGACCTATACTATAGGGATTGAACCAAGCTTACATGATTATGAGACGGAGTGAATACGTTTAATGACTCAACTGCAACTAATTGCAACTGCGCCGATGGGACTGGAAGCCGTTGTGGCCCGAGAACTCAGAGAACTGGGGTACACGGATCTGACCGTCGAGAATGGCCGCGTCGTTTTTTCCGGAGATTATAAGGATATATGCCGATGCAACCTGTGGCTTCGCACATCTGACCGCGTTCTTATTAAAATGGGCGAATTTGCTGCAACTACCTTCGACGAGCTGTTTGAGGGTACCAAAGCATTGCCTTGGCAGGATTGGATTCCTGTAGATGGTGAATTTCCCGTAGAGGGACGTTCACACAAATCACAGCTTAGTAGCGTACCAGCCAGTCAAGGAATCGTCAAGAAGGCGATTGTAGAAAAGCTTAAGGAAACCTACCATACAGACTGGTTTGCTGAAGATGGTCCTCGTTACGTCATTGAGGTCATCCTATTGAATGACCGTGCGCTGATAACGCTGGACACAACTGGTCCAGGACTGCACAAACGAGGCTACCGCAAGCTTGTTACAGAGGCGCCTCTCAAAGAAACAATGGCTTCCGCTCTTATTCAGCTTAGTCGGTGGAGCCCGGATCGACCATTCTATGACCCATGTTGCGGTTCCGGTACTTTATTGGTCGAAGCTGCTATGCAAGCCTGGAACATTGCTCCAGGCCTGAGACGTACCTTTAACTCGGAAGACTGGCCTGTCATTGGCAGAGAATTATGGAATCAGGCTCGCGACGAGGCGATGGATCTGACTCGTGATGACATTCCTTTTGAGATTGCAGGTAGCGATATCGACCCTAGCGCTATACAAGTTGCTGAAGCAGCTGTAAAGGCAGCAGGCTTTGCTAAAGACATCTCACTAAAGGTGCTGCCTGCCAGCAAGGTTAGACTTGAGGGCCAGTATGGTGTGATGATTACAAATCCACCTTACGGCGAAAGACTGAGCGAGCAAGCCGAGGTGGAAAAGCTGATCCGTACACTTGCACGCACGGCAGCCGAAATGAAGACTTGGTCCTTCTTTGCCATCAGCTCCACCAAGCAATTTGAGCATTATTGGGGCCGCAAAGCCGATAAGCGCCGTAAGCTGTTTAACGGCCGAATTGAATGCCAATACTATCAGTATCTGGGTCCTCTGCCTCCGCGCCGCAAAGATACTTCACCGTTGCAGTCCTAAATGTTCGAGCTATAGGCCAGGAAACGAACCCTTTGTTCGTTGTCCTGGCCTCATTTGTGCTGTATTTTCTTTACTTAATCATTGAAATGCGCAGGATGAGCGCTATAATAATTAAAGGCATTTCGGTTTTAACATTACGTTAATGTGTAGTTTATACTAGCCGAACATTTCTGCCGGAGGGGGTAAAGTGTTGGTTATTCGCACGACCAGTGCAAGACGCACTGGTAACATGTTCAGCAGACTGCTGCTGTCTCAATATTTCGGTTTAGTTCTGTTTTTTGTACTTATGATTGGCAAGCTTGTACTGATTCACTATAACCTGCATGCCCAAAATATTGACATGAACCCGCTGGATTATGTCATTGCTATTGGTTCCCTGTTGCTTGTAAGCTTTTGGACCTTGTGGCTGCCACGTCGCGGACGTTTGATTGCTCTTGTGGTGCTCGATATATTGCTCACCGCGCTCATTTATTCCGACATGGTTTATTATCGGTATTTCCAGGATTTCATTACGATTCCCGTTTTGCTTCAAGCTGGACAAGTTGATTCTCTGGGTGGAAGTATCGCATCTCTTATGTACTGGTGGGATATTTTCTTTTTTGCAGACTGGATTTTATTCATTCCGTATGTCATATTCGTAGCTTCCTTACGGCGTCGGTTTACAACGAATGATCATTACTTAGAAGCATCACGAAGCTCTTTCACTAAAAGATTTCTGCTTCGCTTCTCCAAGGGGGCATTGGCTTTCCTGATTGGCTATGTTTTGACATTTGGACCGATCAAAATATATACCTCCACTTGGGCAACCGGCATATTTGTCGGCAACTGGTGGTCAATGGCCTTGTACAACGTAACCGGATTGATCGGATTTCATGGATATGATATCTACCGCTACGGTCAGGATCATCTTGGGCCCCAGCCTACATTGGCTCAGGTGGAATCTGATAAGGATAAGGAATGGTTCAATCAACACCAGAAGTTACTTCAGGTAAAAAATGACCTATACGGCAAGTATAAGGGCAAAAATGTGATGGTCATCCAAGCTGAAGCTTTCATGAACTTTTTTATCGGCAAACAGATCAACGGTCAAGCAATTACGCCTAACTTTGACAAACTGACGAAGGAAAGCATGTATTTTAATAATTATTTCCATCAAACTGCGCAGGGTCGTACTTCGGACGCGGACTTCTCTACCCACGCTTCGCTGCATCCGCTCCCTACGGGTTCTGTATTTATCCGTTATGCGGACCATAAATTCGATACGTTGCCTTCCATCTTGAAGGATACAGGTTATAGTCCTAATGCGTTTCACGTGTACGACAGCAGCTTCTGGAACCGTTACACGATGTATAAGGCGATGAACTACGACAAGTTCTACAGTAAAAAGGATTTTAAAATAGATGAGCCTCTGGGCTGGTCCCTGGGAGACAAATCCTTTTTTAGACAAACGCTCAACGATCTCACAACCGAAGTTAAGCAACCGTTCTACGCCTATATGGTCGGTATTTCGAGCCATCATCCGTACAACCTGTCACCTGACGCTGTAGATTTGGATGTTGGCGAGTTTGAAGGTACGATGTTCGGAGACTACCTAAAATCCGTCCATTATGTGGATGAGGCTTTGGGTGAATTGGTAGATCAGATGAAAAAAGACGGATTGTGGGATAATACGATCCTGATGTTCTACGGGGATCACGACAATTCCATTAAAGACAAAGCACTGTATGAAAAGTTTTTAGGCAAGCCTCTTACAGATCTGGACATGCAGAAAATCATGAATCAGGTGCCATTACTTGTGCATCTTCCTGACGGAAGCCAGGCAGGCACGTATACAGAACCGGCAGGACAGCTGGATCTAACGCCTTCCGTAATGCATCTACTTGGGATTTCTACAAAACCATATCATTTTATGGGTAACGATCTGTTTAGTGGAAAACCTCGTATGGTTGTGCTGCGTACTGGCGCTTTCACGGATGGACGAGTGTACTACATTCCATCTGAGGACGGTACATTCTCCAATGGAACTTGTTACAATCTGAGTACAGGTCAACCTACAGATGTGAATGCCTGCGGACCAGGCTATACTGAGGCTCTCAATCGATTAAAGATATCCGATCAGGTCATCACATACGATCTTATTCGCGAATGGGAGACTGAAGCAAAGAAGTAACAAGGATATCGATTGCATAACTACCTGATATATAACAAAAATCCCGATCCATCGCTTGTTAGGGCTGTGGATCGGGATTTTTGTGTTGACAGTCATTTGACTGCGCTTGTTACCATTAACAAATACTCAGGAACGCAACGTTTTTTTAGCCTGATCAAGACGCTGTACCTCTTCACCAAGCATTTCCTCAGCAACTTCTACTGCATCGTCACCAAGGCTATCCTTTGCCTGCTGTATAGCATGCTCCGCATGAGTGCGAGATTGCTCCGCTTGCTCAATCAGCTGTTCAGCCGGATGTGACAATGCCTGAGACACGGCATTGTGGAGCTTGTCCACCGAGTTTTGTGTTTGAGCTTCGACACTGTGATTGTCGAGATTGGAATCATATTGGGCCATGAGTTACTCCTCCTTCTGGGCATGGTCTACATTCATTAGCATGGATCAGAAGGAGGGGAACTATTCAAAAGGTGCCAACGATGCGCACTCGAACTATTTTATAAAGCGTGCAGCCTTCTCTAATACTTCATCCTCTGTGGCCGCACTCACATAACGTCCGTTCACATACACAAACGCCCGTTTTCCACAAGGACCGCAATACGATTTGCAACCGATTTTGATCTCCGCATCGGGTGCCATCTTTTTCAACTTAGGCAAGATCGTTTTTAAGCGGATATGATTGCACTCATCACATACGCGAATATCATTAGCCATCTGTCATCCCTCCGAGCTCCGGCTTAGTGGTCGCCGTGATTACCTTGGGAAGGGTTAGTAATAACAAATCCTTCTTCGGGGAAGTACAAGTAATCAATTTTTACACCATCCAGCAACGGCTGACCGCTTTCCAAAATTACATCGATGCCTTTATCTGTAGATACAACAGTATCTGTTTCCTTAGGCGTGTCCAAATCGAGCCCGTAATGAGCATGATCTCCATGAGCATGAGTAATAACAACACGCAGGCTCTTCCCTTGGTTCTCTTCCTTATCCAGTTCAAGCTTCAATACTTTAGCTGCATTACGAGTAATTTTGCAGTTCATTAAACTTCATCTCCTTCATATTCATTAAATGAAATGTGGTTCAATGGATACATATCCACACCACACAACCTAGCGGATAAAATCAACAATTCCAATAATTAGCCCTCTCCTTGATAAAAAGAAGTTGTGCAGCATAGCACAAGGCAATATTCCTATTGTAAAGAAAATCGTAAAAAATCGCAATCACGAAAATCATAAGCTTACATCTGACGGACACGTACGTGCTGTTTTTCAAGCATATCGGGATATTTTCGTTCAGCACGGGTGACGAACCAATTCATAAGCAATAACGTCACACCAATATCGTCGATGGGCATAAATGGCATGACATCAGGTAGTATCCAATAGAGCAATACAGGCACCGCAAAAAGTAATTTTTCACCCAATGGAATCCTCGAAGAGGTAATCAATCGGGGGATACGACGAAATACATGTAACCACTGACGGAGAGATAGTAGTCTTTTCCACTTCATAGGTTGTTCACTCCATTTCCAATGCTCCTAAGTATATATACCCTATTGAAGGGACATGTAAAGAGGAACACTTGTAAAAACGTGCTCCTCCTAATACGCGCAAATGAATCAATACGTTTCAGCAGGTCCGATCTGTTACCATGACAGCACCGTCGCCATTAACATGCCTACTTCTGCTGCAATATCATCATAATCCCGCATAGGCAGCGGATTTACGCCTAGACCGACTTCAACGGTAAATCCCGGTTTACCAAACCGTTGTATAAACCAATCCTTATACCCTGCATCGCTTCCCCCCAGCTTTACCGCCCGATACCCTGTTGCAGCAGCCATCTGTAATGCCCAATCTCGGCTCTCCTTAGGCTCCAGATCCCGATAATTCCAATAGATTTCCTGTCCTTGGCTGTGTATGGATAATACCATGTCGAACTGTTCGCGCTCCGTTAAATCCGCAAGGGCCTTGGACTCTGGCTCAGACAAAGGTGCAGGTCCTGCGTAGTCTCGTCGAGACGGACCTGTTTTACCGCGTCTGCGCACCTCCTCCTCCCAATACGCCGGAAACTGATCGTTGAGGTCGACACCGCGAATATTGGCCTTCCAGCCGCGGTAATCAGCACGTCCTTCATTCCACTTTCTGAGTTCATGATACAGCGGATGAGTGGGGAGTATACCCTGTTGCACCAGTTCTACTCCATCCGGATTGACCATCGGTACCACCCATAAGGATGTATGTTCCATTAATTTCATCGGAGAGCCCGCATACACCCATTGAGAATTCCCAGCAAGTTCTCCAGACCCATTAATCCCTTGTGCATATTGTTCTATAAAACGCAGCAAACAAGGCGTCGTCAGCCATTCGTTAGCATGTACAGAAGCGTTGGCATGAATTTTCCTCGTTCCCTGCCCAATCCGTATATAAGGGATATCCTTCCCCATGACACTGGTGCCAATGCTGCCAACTTCAATAAACGGATATTTGTGGGTCAATGCCTCCAGGTCTTCCTTTAAATCTTCATAACTGTACTCTCCACGTAACCGTACAATTTGATCCTGATGGTCATCAGGAATAATAATTATCTTTCCTTCCACAAAATCATGCTCCGCAAGCCTCGAATTAGCGAGCCGCAGCTCATCAAGCTCTACACCGAACTGTTTGGCAATCTGACTTGCATTCTCCCCAGGCTGAATAACGTATTTACGATCCGTAGACGGACGAATATATAGCAATTGACCACAAATCAGATAGGGTTGCGTGGCGGCCCACGGATTATCTGCGATCAAAGTATCCGCGGATAGTTTAAAAGCCGAGGCGACCCGGTGCAATGTATCTCCTTTTTGAACGATATATTCCCTCATCTTACTACGCCCCTTCCATCTGCCTTACTGCATGTTATGCAGACGCTGCGTGTCTTGATGTAGCGAAAAGCAAAACAACCAACTTCTTTTGTCCAATGACAAAAAAGTTGGTTGTCTCGTTAATCCAGATGGGTGACTTGCCAGACAACAGGCGTTTGCCGAATCTGCTCCCCAAGCCACTGTGCGGCAATGCGCTGGAACAACTCTGGATCGCCGGAACAAAAAAGCTGATGCACCGGCGTTTCGTCCCCGGCCTCTAACTTGCCCTTGTTATACAAAATGGTACTCGTCTCTCGTGCAGTTTCATCTGCCGAGCTAATAAGCTTCACCGCAGGACCCATGACTTCCTGAATCGTTTCCCTCAAAAAAGGATAATGCGTACAACCAAGAATCAGACAATCAATCGGATACGTTTGAATAGGTCTCAATGATTCCTCCACAACCTGCGATGTTGTCTTGGAGCGGAACAACCCTTGTTCCACCAAAGGCACAAGTGCAGGGCAAGCGTGGCTCACCACGTCTACATAGGGAGACAACTGCTTGAGCGCAGTTGTATATGCTCCGCTTCGAATCGTACCGACAGTTCCGATCACCCCGACATACCCGGTAGCGGTCGCACTGATCGCAGCACGAGCCCCAGGGTGGATAACTCCGATCACCGGAATGGATACCTTTTGGCTTATATACTCCAATGCCGCAGCCGTTGCTGTGTTACAAGCAATAATAATGACTTTCGGATTAAATTGAATCAGAAAATCAACCATCTGCTCTGTAAATTTTTTAACCTCTTCCGATGGTCGGGGACCATACGGGGTGCGCGCAGTGTCTCCAAAATAAATGATTTTTTCCCGCGGAAGCTGACGCATGACTTCTTTAACAACCGTCAAACCTCCTACACCGGAATCCAATATTGCAATCGCTTGCTGCACGTACACACCGCTTCCTTTTTTGTTTAAATATGAGTTGTTTCATCTTGGAAATCTTTCTGCTGCTACATAACTTATGTCGTATTAGCGTAAAAGGTACCCCAAAAGATTACCCTAAAACGAGGAAGCGATCAACAAAAAGGCTTCACCCCAACGGGAGAAGCCACAAACTCAAGCTATAGCCAGTTGTTTCACCTACGATATACAGACAGTTACAAAGCATCTTCTTTCGTATTCCCTTGAACAGGCACGGATGAAATGCCAACCTTTGAAGCAATATCACTCTTTTTACGCCATTGACCTAATTCATGAATGACGGCTGAAGCTGTCTCCTTAATTTTGTCAGTATACTCGATGGAAGTATCTGAAATTTTCCCCGCAAGCTCCTGTCCCTTATCACTCAAGTGACGTGCCTGGTCTGTAATATCCTGACGCAGCTCGCGACCTGACTTAGGAGCAAATAACAACGCAGCAACCGAACCAGCAATGCTGCCTACCAACGCGCCACGGATAAAGCTTTTGCAGTTCTCTTTCATATTCATCTCTCCCTTATGCCCGGGCGAATGCCCATCTGTTAATGCATTATAAGCATGGAGAGCCTGTCATGATACAGAGAACAAGCCAGAAATTTCTACTTATTTTTGGAGCGGATACGATACAAGCAGCAACGACCTCCATCCGCCAAACAATCCTCACGGACAACCTCGGCATCAAGCAGCTCCTCAAACATTTGCTGTTCGCATTCACAAGCCTTGCGGTAACGATTGGCGATCTGAGAGATCGGACAATTGTATTCCATAATAGAGTAACTGCCATCCTCTTCCTCACGCCACTCTGCCATATAGCCTGAAGCGTTCTGGATACCCGAAAGCTTTTCCACACGTGAAGCTAGTGTAGACTCACTCTCTATGTGAGGGGCGTAGCGCTTCATCATTTTACGTTTTCTACCATCAAATAACGAGTGAACAGCTTCCATTCCCTGCTCTTCATCCAGTTCCTCTAACAGTTCCAGTAATAGATGATCATAATTACGAGGAAACTGCTCGCTTCCCTGATCGCTCAGGCTGTACAAAAACGTTGGGCGTCCCATCGCCTGTCTCAGGATCGTAGCCACAATCAGGCCATCCTGCTCCATTAATTTGAGATGCCTGCGCACCCCCATTTCGGTAATGCCCAATTGAGCTGCCAAGCTTCCGACGCCCACAGGTCCCTGGGTTTTCAACAGTGTCAAGATCATGCGCCTAGTGGGCATTTCGGGTACGATATACTTATCCGTCACTTTTGCCTTTACACTCCCTCGGGCTGAGGACCCAATTCCTTATTTAAATAATCGTGCACGTTAGATACAAAAAGCTCCAGCAACCCAGGCAGCTTAGGTGTAAGTGGGTGAAGGCTTGTCCTGTCCCAATGGAAATACTCCTGTACTAAGGGTTTACGTAAGGCTACCAGCTCTAATAGTGAATGAAATACGGTATCATCCAATACACCTTCCTCATGAATGATACCGATAATGTCCTCATAGCTACTGGCGTCACGCATAATAAAACCGTCGATGATATAGCTTCCTACGTCCGTTACCGTCTCAATGGCCAGATGAAGGCAGCGCTCCTGCACTAGCCCCTGCAACAGATCGCCGTTCCAGGCGGCGGATGTCTGGCGAAGTCCGGCGACAATGTCGGGAACAGCCCCTAGTCGAAGCTCAATTTGTTCCCGGTTGACATAATACAAAGTTCTGCACCTCCAGTAACCGCTTTAGATTTCATAATCAACTGCGATAGATACATCCTTCACTTCATTCATGTGTACAATAATTTCCTGATGCACAGGGTGTACCTGATACGTTTGCAAGTCTTCCAATGTTTCAACCACAGCGGTAAGAGAAATATCATAAGAGCGTTCCGAACGAATCACATCCGTACCTACTTCGAGTGACAGCAGCTCTTTGATCTTGCCATTCATGCTGCGCAAAATAGATGCCGTATGTTCAATGCTTTCAGGGGAGCGATCTTTCAATTTGAACAAAACAATATGTTTAATCATGCGTATAGGCTCCTTATCTTAAAAATGTTCTCTTGAAAATTTTATCATAACGCCCCACATACGGAAAGAAACTTTGTGATCTTAGCGATCTTTTCCACCATTTTTACCATCAGACTCCTTGTCCTTTAATAGGGCAAAAAAATTCTTAAGCTTCGGTGGAAGCGGCAGACCCATTCGTGAACAGTTTTCCGTAATTGAGATCAATTCGTTGGATAAATAAAAATACGTTGCCGCCCCTTTCATGATTTCCGTACCCATCAGGAGATCCACATGATGCGCCAAAGAAATCACCATGAGCATTAAAGCCTTTCTCGCCAACCCCCAAAAGCCAGCTTTACTGCTTAAACCTTGCCCAGTCTTCACGGCGGCGGCGACTCCAGTTACATAATCAACAGCCATGGCAACCGTGAATAGCACCATAAGCTGATTCCAGCCGCCAAAGGCAAACGTAATAATCGCTCCTGCGGTGGCACAAATCATACTAAACATACTCGGATTAATATTCATACCTGCTCCTCCTCTCGGGGCGGTTATTGTAATATATGCAGCGACGTGGTTACCCGTAAAGTCATATGACCTGTGCATAGATATCAATTCATAGATTCATATAAAACGAGCTGCAAAATAAAAAAACAGGCTACCCTCTTTCAAAAAAATTGAAGTAGGGTAGCCTGCTTTTCTTTCAGGTTTATTCTATTAACGGTGATCATTCCAAAAATTAAGCGGAGTCAGGTTATCATTCAACGGCTCGAACGAATATCCTTCTTTCTGCAAGGCCGCCATGATTTGTGGAAGCACCTTGATCGTAGAAGGCTTATCATGCATAAGAACGACTGGTGTTCTGCCTTGCTTTTTCAGTCTCTTAATATCACTGAGGACCGTCTGTACAAAATGCTGCGGATTTTTAGTATAACGCCAATCATTCGAATCTATGTTCCAGTCCCAAATATGATAGCCTGCACCCGTCAGTTGATCACGGTATGCTTTCTTCAAATATGGTTTGCTACCATAAGGTGTACGAATCAAAGAAGTGCGTTTCCCTGTTGCCTTAAATAAAATCTCATTATCCTGATTCATCTCTGCCAGTGCTGCTGCCGGGGATGCATAGATCTTTTTCACCTGATGCGTCATCCCATGGAGGCCCAAGCCATGCCCTGCGTCTACCATTCTCTTCATCACTGCGCTATGTTGGCGAATTTCAGGCCCTAGCATGAAGAACGTAGCCTTGGCATTATATTTGTCCAGAATATCCAGCAGCTGCGACGTATGCGCTGTAGGACCATCATCGAAGCTCAAATAAATGGTGCGGCTGGAAGGCTTGGCATTTCCCGTATCGCCTGTATTGCTGGCTTTGTCTGGCTTGACAGCTGCGTACTGTTTAATTTCTGCCGCGAATGTATTCAAGAACTGAGCATCAGACAAACTAGCGTTTGCATTCTGAATTCGATACAAATTACTCGTAGGAATCGTAATAGTGAAGCCGAACGCATCGGTCAAAGTACGAATTGGCACCATCGTACGTCCTCCCCGCTCAAACACATCCCCTTTGTTCAAATCCAGCGTAAAGCTGCGATTATGTCCAGTCAGCACCAATGTATTTCCATTGGCAGAAGTAGAAATGCCCATCTTTTGCCCCAATGTCACGATAGGGACATACAACTTATCATTTTCCATTACAGGCTTAATCGTATTCGAATCTAGCAAAACATCATTGACCCCAAGTAAAGGAGCCTGCGCTTGTGCACTCGCTGTATTCGTATGTATACCTAGCAAACCCAAACAACAGATTGCCATCAAGCATACAGCCATCCATTTTACTTTTAAAAGCTTCATTCATTACACCATCCTGTGCTGTATTTTATAATGTGCGGGAGCTATCTCTAGCTTGTCTATGAAGTTATACAGACATGACGATATAGACATGGCAATATAGACATTCACTCAACATAAAGAACATAAACGCATCTCAACCGACTGAACCGGACGTCTTTTGGCCCCCTATACATATTAATAGATTACCAGACTATAGTAGGTAAATATAGTAAAACAATTTGAAAACAATCTCGCAATCCATCTTACCAAATAAGTTACAAAGTTGTGAATAAATTTTGATAGAACTAGAGACTACCTGAAGAAATATGAAGGTAAGGTACTTGGGGATAGAACTCTGGTATCTGACTAAATATTCTAGGTATCTAATAAACTATGGAATGTCATAGAGGAGTATCATTTAACCCGTTTACAAGGTACTAGGTATTGATAGATATAAAGAAAGACCCTGAGGATTGTCGCCCCCAAAGTCTCTCCAGTTGCCTATTCTATTAATGATACCTCAAACCTCTTTTTAACTTTATCCAGATAATTAGCAAGAAACAAATCCTTATTTGTAAAACCTAAATAATATTCATAGTCTTCCTCATCAACGGAAAAATAATATTCCTGATGAAATAAAACATTGAAATATTGTTTAAAATCTGAATTTTTTTTAATCACAATACATCTAATAAATGATCAATTTCAATTGTTTTAATAATATCTTCTTTTTGCATCACTGAAAACCACATTATTTTCGGCGGTGTCTGATTCGGTTCATTCCAATGAGGTATAGATTCCTTCCATGGCAACACCCACTCGGAATTCACAAAAACACATCTCTCTGAGATAAAATTCTGTGTATTCACATCAAATAAATTCATGTTCCTTTCGTAAAAGGAAAATAATACAATTTAATCCTTTTCAATGAATAACCTTATCAAGTCAGCAATATTCTCCGTTGACATATTATGCTTAATCACACCATAAGGCCGTTTAAGATTTATTTCCAAATTCATCATCCTATTCATCCGAAATAATAGTGATCCGATGTAGTTTTACCTGTCCTAGGGTCAATATATTGAAATTGCATTGGAATATTTGGTCAGGATCATAGATTTATTATCAGTCAAGAAGTAATAATAAAAAAGACCATAACACGAAACTATCTAGTATAGTGTACAGGCTACGGGAGTCATGAGAGTTAAATTCGTTTGGACTTAGCCGCCCAATTCATTCGACACTGGGTGGGGGTAAAAGTAAAGACCTTGAAATGGTATACTCTCAAGGTCTTTCTCTTATCCAAGCTTTTTATTGAATCCCATTACTTACCATCCATATTCATTAGCCTTCTCTTCTCGTCTAGCCATTCTTCTTCTCTTCTCACCCATTCTTCAGGACTTAATTTTTCGTCCGTCCAAAACGTAGAAGAATCCACAGCATTACCATCTTTATCGGTTGCAATAACCGATGTCCTACTTTTACCGAAAACCAAATTGGGACAAATTTGATGACCATCTTGGTTGTAAGTTAAACAGTGAACACCTATATTTCCCTTACAGCATTTTGAACCATGATTCTCTTCATTGTCTTCATAGAAACAACTTGCCTCTAGAACAATATGTTTCCATCCCATAAGACTCCTCCTTACACTCAAAAAGCAGCCTTTAATTCCTTAATGACGGCCTTGTAGTCGTGGTTGTTTATTCCAAGTCACTCAATTACACCGTTTTCTCGAATTATTCCATAAGCCCAATAAGAACCTTCGATCAGGGAGACACATACTTTCTACCATTTGGGGATTTAGGTGCTCGAAATTCAGACTTGGATGCTCCGGATTCTCCTTGAATTGCTTAAAAGCTGCATCCGCTTTTTCTTGTATATTTTTTAGAAAGTTTATTATACGTTGTTAATTTCTTTACTCTTAATACTGGTGTATTCACACGCACCTATACTAAGGTCGCTTACGAAGTACGTTTGGAACTATCGACTGTCATGTTATAAACCGTTGCCTGCTTGTGCAACAATTCAATATTGTCTTTCTAAAGTGCATTCCCGGCACTCTGAACAAGCAAGTCTCCAACCTTGAAATCTTTAACAAGCGTCCATCCTTTGCCCTATACCCAAAGGAGATGGCTATAGGTAGATTCAATAACTTGACCGCCCACATGGACTTGATAAATCTCATTTATCTCGTATTTGAACATAACCGTAACTTCTTTATATGCTACTTCTACCTCATCAGTCTCCTCATTTTTTTGAAAGAACCATATCTCTGACTTGAATGTCTTCAATATTCTTCTCTCTTTCATCTGTTCTAACCTTCGTACCTGCTGTAAAGCAATTACATTCTCCATACCATTACCTTAACCATATAGCGCAAAAACCCACTTTTCTCTCTGACATCCTCACAATCGTAAGAGAAGAACATATTACCTCCATTTCCATAAAAAATGTCACATTTTAATATATCGACACCTTAAACTTCCATTTTTATAGGCCAAATGGACCTTATTTTCCATAAACCGGTTAAGCCCATGGGATTAAAAGAAAATCAGGATAGGAGTCACTTGCAAAGCCCCCTTCGGGTATAGTAGTATGTGTTTAAAAAAATCGGAGGGTATATGCCTAAACAACAAGACAAACATTCCATTCAGGCGTGGTCTCTGATCAATCGCAAATATTTGGGAAAAGGCGTGCGTGTCAAACGTTTTCGCAAACCAACACGCTGTCAAGTACGCAATCGCGTTCTGCTTGCCGTTTTGATGGCTAATGACATTAAACTGTCCCAACTTGCCGAGGAGCTTTCCATCTCCTCTCGCAGCGTCAGCGCGTGGGTATATGAAGGTCGTATTCCCGGCAACACTAATCTGGAAAAGACGTGTAACACACTTGGTTATCCACACCATATTCTATTTAATGAAGAGGTTGTCCGGCGTTCACCGCTTATTTGTCAACCATCGCCGTCCCGTTTTATGAAACGGACTGTAACTCGTTCTCCGGTTAAAAACCGGATTTTGGCGGGTTTGTGCATGGTACATGATATTTCGGTGACCGATGTCAGTCATTGGATTGGCGTTCACCCGGGTACATTTCGGAAATGGTTGCATCAGGGTACCGTTCCTTCACAAACCTTCCAGGATCAGGCGGAACAGTTTTTCCGTATTCCAAAATCCATTTTGTTTGCTGATGCCATGCTGAAAAAGTAACAATGTCCTTTAAAACGAAACGGTTGAATTTTTCATGAAAGTCTTTGAAAGGAACGCATTACCATCTTTCATGCATAAGGCTTTCACATCATGTAATTCACAGAATATAAAAGCAAAAAAGCACAGTCTGCCGATTCCTCGGTGTACTGTGCTTTTTAGATTGCAAAATTTAAATGCTTCTTGCTTATAATTTGTATACTTCTTAGGAATGAGTGCTTGCCGCTTCAGTTGAACGTCCAGCTTCTGCCTTGATAGCCTTCAGCTTTTTCATACCTGGGTTGCCCCCACATCCAAAGTAGTCGTGAAGACGGCTGTATTCCTCATAGAGCTTATTATAGACGGCAGCGTTCTCGGGGGATGTGTTTGAAGCTCTCGTCCCGTACACGTGCCATATGGCGTGCTGCTTCGACGATATTGTCGTACCCTCCAGCTCCAGCTCCTGCAGCCACGGCTGCCAGTCTGTCCTCCCAAACGTCCTGATTTAATGTTCCTAATATATTTAGGTCACTCTTCTTACTTTCATTTCTGTTACCACTCTCATCACACACTTGTACGTACAACTCAACCAGCTTTTTTATGTATTTTTTGATAGTTTTATGTATACATTTTCGAAAATGTATAGAAAAAACATCCCATTTTCTGCAATCCAGAAAACAGGCTGTTCGGTATGGCGAGTAGCATGCCATTCAAAATTCAGCGTTGAACCCAAACGATTGATAGCCCCATTTCAAAATCCTCCAGACATTGCCTGAGCTGGTCCCGTGGATTCGCGTACAATCAACTCTGGAGGTATAATCCACTGACGATCTTCTTCACGATACCCCTTCTCTTTAATCATCGATAGCATGGTATCGGCGGCACGTAACCCCAATTCTTCCTTGGGGTGCCGAATGGTTGTAAGTTTGATTTCCGTGGCTGTCGCCAAAAATGAATCATCAAACCCAACCAGCGATAGATCTTGGGGAATGCTCAGGTCCGCCGAACGTACAATATCCAGTAGCCGCACCGCCAGTTCATCATTATAGGTCACCCATCCGGTCGGACGTTCCCCTGCCTCCATCGCCAGCAGCTGCGATGCGCGTTGTAACGGAAGCTCATTTTTTTCTTCAGTCCGGTACGTCGTTACTGCGTTCGGATGTAAGGTCACTCCATATTTACGGTGAGCAGCTACAAATCCCTTCATCCGCAGAATTCCTTGCATATCATCGGTTTTGAAAAAACCAGCCAATCGCCGATGCCCCAGCTTGATCAAATGCTCTGCTGCCAAAAAACCACCCTTCTCATCATCCAAACGCAGACAAGGTGCGTCCATCTCCTCATAACGCGCATTGATCATTAAATAAGGGATTTGGCGATTTTCCACGGTTAAATAATAGTTCAAATTGGGATTACGTTCCCCGCTTTTGGTCGGCTCAATAATAATTCCACTCAGTGGTTGACTCAGCAGCATTTCCAAGCACTGACGTTCTTGTTCAGGGTCATTACCTGTGCTTGATAGCAGTAGCTTGTAGCCCTGCCGGCTTAGCTTAGATTCAATTCCCTGTACAATGGATGGAAAAATATAATCCGATATATAGGTTGTAACGACTCCAATTGTCCGTGGATCTTCGGGTTGCTTATGTTCCCGTGTTGCGACAAAGGTTCCCTTGCCCTGTATGCGAAACAGCCAACCTTCCTGTACCAGTTCACCCAGCGCCTGACGAACCGTTTGCCGACTAACTGCAAATTGTTCAGACATTTCATGTTCAGAAGGAAGCTGGCTTTGCGGCTCCAGTTTGGATGAATGAATCCATGATAAAATTTCCTGTTTAACTTGTATATATTTGGGCGCCATAATTTCCTCCGTACTTGCCATATCATGTACCTATTCGTATTCCGATTATAGCATATCGTACATTTGTACATACAAATGTTACAGGAGCAGGATATCGTTGTATAGCTGCTGGAGGCGTAAAGCCATTCACAAATCCCTTCCCATGCTTAGATTGAGTATCTAAAGGACTCTGGTGTAGGTGTAACACACATTACGAACGGAGCAACTGGTGTTCATTCATATACTTGAGTCCGGTATAGCGATCACGCAAAGTATGTGCCGTACGCAAAGCACGATCAAGCTGTTCCTGCGTAACCCCCAGATCGGCAATGGTAGACGGACCTCCAACCTGAGCTAGCCATGCACGCATCTGTTCCGATGTAGGCAAAGTCCGATATACTTTAAAAGCCTCCACATCCTGATTGGCAGCCAATTCCCTGTACATATCAGACAGTAAAGCAGAGGCAACGCCCACTTTGGCACCATGCAAAACTTGCTTGCGCCCCTCTGCAATAAAATCCATCTCAATTCGGTGAGAAATATGATGCTCTCCACCTGATGCAGGGCGGGAATGATCAATCATCAACATCGAAATACCGGATGCAATAAGCGCATTCATCAACACCTCGACACCTGTCTTGCTGCCTGCCGCAATCTCATCAACATGCTCTACACAGGCACGTAAAGCCTCCTCGGTAATTCGGTTAGCCACAGGTGAATACGGCTCGTTTCCCAAATCTCTGGACACATGCCAGTCTACTAATGAGGTAAACTTACCGAGCATATCGCCAAAACCCGCAGCAGTCATCGTTTGAGGGGCACTCTCCAGTACGGACAAGTCAGCGAAGATCGCCTCTGGCGGGACGGCTTGGAACGTCTGCTTGCTTCCATCCACAATTAATGGGGCACCGGCGGAGGTAAAACCATCTACGGAGGCAGCCGTTGGGACTGACAAGAACGGTCGATTCATTTTATAGCATACAAAGCGAACCAGATCGTGAATTGTACCGGACCCTACAGCAAGTACAGCCTGACTTTGATCCGCTACACCCAGCAGAACCTTCATAATATAAGTTTCATCAGCAATAACATCCCCTACCGCATTCGGAGGCAGCCGGACTACATCAACTGTCAAACCTGCTTCACGGATGAATTCAGCTACTTTTTTCCCTGCTGCCGCTGAAGTATGCTCATCCTCTACCAGAGTGACATGCCGATAATTCTGTTGAATTAAATAAGAAGCAATGGATTCAAGTGCTCCATCCCGTACCTCAATAAACAATTCAACCTTTCGGTGAGGATGATCAGCATTACTAGCCTGCGCCTCTTCGTTCCACAGCTTGATTTGCTCATTCATATTCATTTCATCAGCCTCCTGAAAAAGGAATAATTTGTACAAGAATGATCCATACTAATAAATAGAATCCGTTTGAAAACGATTACTATTTAATTGTACGCACAAGTGTAGGTACAAGTCCAGAAAAAACGTACAAGTTACTATTCAATTCAACCATTCGAAAGGAACATGATTATGAAATTTGGAACGGACATTGCCTGCGCACTCGGGTTACTGGCAGGTACAACGTTTGGCAGTGGGATTGCTTTTTTGTTCGGCTGGCAAGCTTATCGCGCACTGACTTCTGTCACGGTTTTTGGCATTGCAGGGATTATCATTACTATTGCCGTTTTTCGCTTGCTGCACCGGAAGTCGCTTTCTACGTCTAATTCTCGATGAATTTTGTTGCAAACCAGCCCAGTTAAATTTAACTGCATACATAAAAAACGGGTCTCACAAGCCATCGCAGCTTGAGAGTACCCGTTTTTGACTTAGAACTATTTTACTTAATTCGTGTGAACTTCTGGATCAACGTCCAATTCATAATCAATTTCATCAAAACCGAATCCAAACAATTGAAGGAAATCCAAACGGTATTGTTCAAGATCACCCAATTCGGATACGTTTTCGGTAGTAATCTCAGACCAAGCCGCTTTAACAGCTTGCTGCACATCCTCTCTCATTTCCCAGTTATCCAGACGAATGCGCCCTTCTTCGTCCGTTTCCACTGTGGACCCATTGTATAACATCTCGAACAGACGTTGCGCCTGCTCAATACATCCCTCGTGTAGTCCTTTTTCTTTCATGACCTTAAACAGTAAGGAAATATACAGAGGCACAACAGGGATAGCGGAACTGGATTGTGTAACCAAAGCTTTATTCACTGAAACATAGGCCTTCCCATGATAAGGCTCCAGTTGCTTTGTTAAAGTATGCGCTGTGGCTTCCAAATCATTTTTAGCTTGGCCAATGGTTCCTTTACGATAGATAGCCTCCGTAATCTCAGGACCAATATACGAGTAAGCCAGTGTGGTTACTCCTTCAGCCAGCAGGTCGGCTTCTTCTAACGCTTTTAACCATAAAGACCAATCTTCGCCACCCATGACTGTGATGGTGTTCTCAATCTCTTCCTGCGTAGCTGGTTCCAGTGTGATTTCCGATACAACACCCGTATTCGTATTCACCGTTTTATTCGTAAACGGCTGTCCGATCGGCTTGAGAACGGAATTGAAGGTTTCACCTGTATCTGGATGGGTCCGCCGAGGTGAGGCGACACTATACACGATCAGGTCTACCTTGCCCAGTTTTTCCTTGACCAGCTTCAGCGTCTCCTGCTTAATTTCATGGGAAAAAGCATCTCCATTAATACTTTCCGCGATGTAACCAGCTGCTCTGGCTGCTTTTTCGAAGGCCACTGTATTGTACCAGCCTGCCGAAGCTGTACGTCCTTCTGAAGCAGGACGTTCAAAGGATACTCCTATAGTGTCAGCTCCCATTCCGAAGCTCACAGCGATGCGGGAAGCCAGTCCATAACCTGTGGATGCTCCAATCACGAGTACCTTTTTTGCTCCTTGTAGTGACGTGCTGTCTTTGATGTAGTCGATTTGGCGATTAACATGAGCCGTACATCCTGCAGGATGCGCAGTCGTACATATAAAACCACGAATTTTCGGTTTAATAATCATTGCAAGGGTCCCCCTACTTTGGCATTCATTTAATATTGATGGAATGGTTGTCCAGTCATAACTATATTACAAATCAGCTTGCGGCTCAACATATAACATAGTCTTGAAGGTAACTGTTCATATACTACGACAACAGACATCCCCAATCTACCGACTCTATGATAAAAAAGAAAATCGCCGTAAACATCATAGTCTACAGCGCTCTTTCACTCTACTATTCATTTTGACTCACTTTCTAACAACCGCACATCTTCTCCTTGCTGTTGTCTTTTTTTGATATTCGATCTTCCCCAGGTACACATTAAATCAATTATTTCATTTGCTGTTATACCATATTCTGTTATATAATACTCCACTTTTGGAGGCATTTGATTATACACATGTCTGCCAACGATGCCATCCTTCTCAAGTTCACGAAGCTGCTGTATAAGAACCTTTTGAGAAACGCCTGGAATACTACGCTGTAATTCACTTGTCCTCTTTCTACCAGCCATTAATAAACATATGATTAAGGATTTCCACTTACCTCCGATGATCTCAAGTGTTGCTTCTATGCCTAAATTATATTGTTTCATACGACCACCTTTTCACCGCTAAAATAACTAAGTTGATCTAATTAATTCTATAATCACATATCTTTACTCTAAGTACCATGCACACTTTCAAGTAACTATATTACTTTATTGTGTGTATTTACTTTTTTTATAGCGTACAGAATAATAAGACGTATCCACAAAAAGCAAATGATGCTATGTAAGAAAGGTGATTTATGATGAAGACTCTCGTGATTTTAGCACATCCGAATATTGAAGATTCCAGAGTAAATCAAAGATGGAAACAAGAATTGCTTCAATATACCAATGAAATTACAATTCATGAAATTTATAAAGAGTATCCAAACTGGAATATTGATGTTTTGAAAGAACAAAAGTTACTTGAAGCACACAACAATATCATATTTCAATTTCCTTTGTATTGGTACAGTTACCCTCCTCTGTTAAAAAAGTGGTTTGATGATGTTTTTACGCATGGATGGGCTTATGGTTCAAAAGGTGATAAGTTAAAAGGAAAGAAGCTAGGGATCGCCACGTCGATTGGTGATAAAAAAGAAAACTACTTATCTACTGGTTCCGTTTCCTTTACGGTAGATGAAGTTATAGCACCTTTCAAAGCAAGCGCAGTACATGTCGGTGCTACGACATTACCCTACTTCGCAGTCTTCGGAGCCTCGTTTCAAGCAAGTGACGAAGACATTAACCAGAGTGCAAAAGACTATATTAAATATATATTCCAGTATAAATAAAATGGCTATTTACAACATGCATCTTAACCATATAAAAACAGGCTCTTGGTGGCATCCAGCCAATCCAAGAACCTGTAATGGTTAGGTATAATGCGGTCGAGAGGACTCGAACCTCCACGGGGGGTTAGCCCACACGGACCTGAACCGTGCGCGTCTGCCAATTCCGCCACGACCGCATACTATGTATTGATGGCAATTTTTTTAATCACCGTAATTAAGATTATATCTTGCATAGAATTTAAAAGCAAGCCATTTTTATATTATATTTTTTATGAATAATACTAGCAAATATAATAAAATCACTGGATATCATCAACCAGATATGGTAAGATGAACGCATCAGGAAAGGAGGTGCGTCAACATCAATAATCATATGTTGAGCGTATCCCTTACCCGGTCCGTTATTCTCTAATTTACAGAGTTGACGGAGGCGCGGGATACGGATCAAGGCTTTAATTAAGCGCCACGGGTAGAAAGACCGTCCACGGACGGTCTTTTTTATTTCAGTATCATACTTAATATAGATAAGATTACATAATGTGAAAAGAGGCGTTACAATGTCGATTAGACCTGTGAAAGTAGAAGAGTTGAAAGAACTGGTAGCCATCTGGCTGGATGCTTCTGTAGAAGCCCATCATTTTATTGCTCCACAGTATTGGAAATCTCAAGCTGCCGAGATGGAGAACAAGTACCTTCCCCTCGCTCAAAACTACGTTATCATACAGGATGATCATACGATTGGCGGCTTCGTTTCCATGTTGGATGGATACTTGGCTGCTCTGTTTATACGTGTTGATTCTCAAAGAAAAGGCTATGGAAAGCTACTATTAGATTGGGTTAAGAAGCATCATGACGAAATTCAATTAAAGGTGTATCAGTCCAACACGAAAGCATTTAACTTTTATACTAAAAATGGATTTACCATTCAAGCGGAATCTGTGGATGCCGAAACTGAGGAGAAGGAATTTGTGATGATATGGACTAAACATTCATACTAATGAAGCACCCTTTAACTTTTTAGAGCAAAGGCTCCGCTCCCGTATCCATACGGCACAAGCAGAGCCTTTTACTTTTATCTACTAACTGTCTAGTCTCTTATTTAAGCCCATAAACCTCGGTATATAAAATCTCTTTAAACGGAGCAAACGCCGATTGAGCCAACGCACCTGGATAGCTCATAATCTGAAGCCGCAGATCTGCCTGTCCTTCTCTTAGAGGGGGCTGTACATATTCAAAATCGTTCAGATGAAACCCTAATCGTTCGTAAAAGACGATTCTTCTCCGTGACCATTCATCCACTGGGGGCTCAACCTCCAGCACTACCGGTTGGTCAGACTGTGAGACAAATTTCCTCATAAGCTTTTTGCCTAATCCGCCGCCTCGTATACGGGAATCTACCGCAATATGCTCTACAAATCGAAAATGTCCGAATTTCCAACCTGCCAAGAAAGCCACTATGTTCCCCTGCTCATTCTTTTCAGTCATGATGCGATAGCTAGGATGTTTTAGCAAAGCCTTTTGAGCCTCAAACGTCCTGCATTCTGATGCTGGAAAAGAAGACTCCATAATCGCATATATTTCAGAAAAATCGTGTTCATTTATCATATATCCCTAGCTCCTTTACTTCTAAATTCCCCAAATGACAGGCTGTCTTTATTAAGAGGAAGAGGGATGTTTAGATCTTGTTTAATTCCGTAAGCGTCAGCAACATATGTTCCAACAACTCTGGAATATCCTCCATCTGATCTTCGTTAATTTGCCTGGAAAATCGGAGTTCAATCCTATTATGGTATGTAGATGTCTTCTCTCCGTAAATCTGACTTAGCGTCTGTACTGGTCGAAGTTCAGGCTTCCAAATTTCGGCCAGTATTTTTTCAATCCGGCTGCATTGTGTCTCAATATCTTGAATCTTCATATCAAAATACAGCAATAAGCTACATCCCGGAGTTTGATCTTCCATTTCCAAAATTTCTGCAGCCAGGTTGTTTAAATCCATTTTTAGTTGAAGTTCTGCCGTCACACCCAGCTGTTCTCTCAGACTGAACTGTACACCAAATTCACGCGACATTACCGACATTTCCAATCTATCGATTCGCTGTGTAATGTTAATACGTGAATCCAGATTATCCAGATCATAAACCACATTTTCCATAGCCACTTTTAAATTATCAAAAACGGTCGGGTCGAACACTTTTCTCACCCCCAGTTGTTGAGTATAACATAGCTTGTGTTACTCCTAAAATAGGATGCCCCTTTTCACGAAAGCATATTAAGACGGAATTCTATAGTATACAGTAAGTTGGCTAACTCTTAATTGAAGTTTAATGAATAAATTTGTAAAATCTCATAATTGTGACAAAAAAATATATATTTTTGTTTTTTGTTACATTTTTATTCCGATTTATTGGGATTCAATATATAATACTGGATGGGATTGGTTATATATATTCGTATAAATCCCAAAATAAAAGAAGGGAAGAGATGATTAAATGAAAAAGGCAGTTTTTTCTACACTAGGTCTTGCACTTCTATTAAGTACATCCACCGCCGTTGCATCTGCTCAAGAAGCTCAAGAAGTAGCACCCGCATTACAAAAGGAATCTATCCAGCCTTCTAATTCTTGGTACGCCGACACAGAGCCTAATAACTGGTTTGATGAGATTACCAGTGAAATAACAGTAGGAGATGGAATCGATATCTATGGGAGCTTAGGAAGAAAAATCCCTGGAGGATATGCAGGCTATTATGACTTTGTCGATTATTATAAGTTTACAGCTTCTCAGTCTGGATTCTACGAATTTAATATTCAAGGAGAGATATATCCCAAAGCATGGATGAGGCTTAGTGTGGCTGACAGTAATGGAAGCGTCAAAAGAAGTGCAGAAGAGCGTCAATACCGTTTAGGTTTAAATCTTAAAGCTGGAGAAACTTACTACTTGTTAGTAGAAGCAACTGATGCTGACGTTGGTCAATTGTTTGACTATAGAGTTACTTCTACGATTAAACAAATCAATTAGTAGTAAAGTTGAAGTATAACAAAAAACGCGATCCTTTTTACTGAGTTTACATCTTTGAACCCCTATTATCTTACGGCAAAAATAGCTATATCGTCGTAGAAGAACTGACGGTTTTTTACGTTCATACCTTCTTCGTCTTATGGCTCGTTTGTACCTTCTACTTATTTTGTGTATATCCTTTTCTATTGAAGGATATATAAATAGTTCAAAAATAATTACTGATATATTCATATAAGAATATAACCCTTAAAAAGAGAGGTGTTTTATTTTATGAAAAAAATGTTGCTAGCTTCATTAGGTCTTACACTTATGCTGAGTACTACTACTGGTATCGCTGTAGCCGAAGAAACAAATCCTACAGCAAACAATCAACTAATTGCTGTTCCAACCCTTACTGGAAATGAACAGGAACCAAATGGCACCTTCGAACAAGCTAACCCTTTTTTTGTAGGTGATTCTATCATTGGGACCCTTGGTAAAGAAGGAGTTCCTGGAGTCTGGGAAGCCTATGATGTATTTAAATTTAAAGCTTATGAATCGCAAAAAGTTCATTTTACAATTCAGGGAGACAGATACTCTGATTCCTGGTTGCAAATGACTGTTTATAATAGTAATCATCATAAATTGAGTCGTTCAAGAGACGATCAATATTTTTTAGATGTAGAATTTGAAAAAGGTAAGGAATACTACCTAGTCGTCGAAGCACCAGGACTTGAACCTTACACAGGCAGAGCGTTCTTTTATAAAGTCTCTACTGAACCTAACTAAAATTATGTATTTACTTAGTAGCTTAGATAATCAATAAATACTAATTACAAAAGCCGTGCCCCTATTTCAGGGACGCGGCTTCTTGTGTTAAGTCACTTTACATTATTTATTCTTTACGACAAACGCGAGCTAAAGTCCTCGTAGGAGAACTGACGGATTACCTTGATGCCTTCTTCGTCGTTGTAGCTGGCGATGGCTGGCAGGTTGACTCCGTTGAACATATGGTTTTTGACCATCGTGTAATGGGCCATGTCGCAGAATACAAGCTTGTCTCCCGGCTTCAATGGCTCTTTAAAGGAATAGTCACCAATCACATCTCCAGCCAAGCACGTAAGTCCTCCAAGTCTGTAAGTATGTGCATACTCACCAGGCTTGCCAGCACCAATGATATTCGGGCGGTAAGGCATAGCCAGCACATCAGGCATATGACATTCAGCCGAAGTATCCAGAATGGCGATGTCCATTCCGTTTTTCATCGTATCCAATACGGTTGCAACCAGATATCCGGTGTTCAGAGCGATAGCTTCGCCTGGCTCAAGATAAACTTGCACACCGTATTTATCCTGAAAATATTGGATACAGCGTACCAGTGTGTCCAGATCATAGTCTTCTCTGGTAATATGGTGACCGCCGCCAAAATTGAGCCATTTCATTTGCTTAATGTATGGCCCGAATTTCTCATCCACGACTTTAATAGTGCGCTCCAGCGTATCAGAATTCTGTTCACACATCGTATGAAAATGAATACCGTCCACGCCATCCAGATCCTCAGGTCTAAAGTTAGCCAGAGTCACACCCATTCTGGAGTTGTTATAGCAAGGATCATACAGCGGCGTTTCGATTTCCGAATATTCCGGATTCACTCGAATGCCGATATCGATTTTTTTGGAAGTTACGCCTTGCACTCTGCTTTTGAAGCGGTTCAGTTGATCAAAGGAGTTGAAGACAATATGGTCAACATACTCCAATAGCTCATCAAATTCACTGTCAACATAAGCTGGTGCGTATACGTGAACCTCCTTGTCCATTTTTTCGCGACCGAGTCTTGCCTCGAACAACGAACTGGAGGTTACGCCTTTTAAGTATTTGCCAACCAGAGGAAAGGTCGAAAACATCGAAAATCCCTTAAGAGCAAGCAGAATACTGCAACCTGTCCGCTCTTGTACGGAATTCAAAACCTCAAGGTTTTTGACAAGAAGTCTTTCGTCAACAAGATAACAAGGTGATGGGAGTCCGGTAATATCAATATTCATCGCAGACCTCAATCAAGCAACGTTGGCGAAAAGTTCTCTTGCCATGGCAATCCGTGTTTATTTAGTGCTTCCATGAATGGATCTGGATCGAATTCCTCAACGTTGTAAACGCCTGGCTTTTTCCAGAGACCTTTGATGATAAGCATTGCACCGATCATGGCAGGAACACCTGTTGTATAAGAAATGGCTTGGGAGCCAACCTCTGCATAACATTCCTCATGATCACAAACGTTGTAAACATAATAGGTTTTTGGCTTTCCATCTTTCACGCCTTGGATGATGCAGCCAATGTTTGTTTTGCCTTTTGTTCTTGGTCCCAGAGAAGCCGGGTCCGGCAAAATAGCTTTCAGGAATTGCAGTGGAATGATTTGTTGTCCTTCATAATCAATAGGCTCGATCGAAGTCATGCCTACGTTTTGAAGTACGTTCAAATGATTCAGATAATTGTCCGAGAACGTCATCCAGAAGCGGATTTTTTTCACGCCTTTAATATTCACTGCAAGAGATTCCAGTTCCTCATGATACAAAAGATATATATTTTTCGGTCCAATTTCAGGCAGGTCGTATACTTTTTTCTCAGAAAGTGGCTCAGTTTCAATCCATTCTCCGTTTTCAAAGTAACGGCCTTTCGCTGTAATTTCACGAATATTGATTTCCGGATTAAAGTTAGTTGCAAAAGGATATCCGTGGTCCCCTGCATTTGCATCCACAATATCAATCGTATGAATTTCATCAAAATAGTGCTTTTGAGCATATGCCGTAAATACTCCAGTCACACCTGGATCAAAACCGCTGCCCAGCAGAGCTGTAATTCCTGCTTTTTCGAATCTTTCTTTGTAGGCCCATTGCCAGCTGTATTCAAACTTCGGCGTATCCGGCGGTTCATAGTTCGCCGTATCAACGTAATGAACACCTGTCTCAAGGCAAGCATCCATTATCGTCAAATCCTGATAAGGGAGAGCCACATTGATAACTACATCCGGTTGAAAGCTTCGAATCAAGTCAATGACCATGTCGGTGTTGTCAGCATCAAGCTGAGCCGTTTGGATCTTCGTACGACCTCCACCCAGCTTCTCTTTAAGCGCATCGCATTTCTCAACAGTTCTGCTTGCGATACAAATTTCTTCAAATACATCTGGGTTTTGGCAACATTTATGCACCACAACGCTGGCCACGCCACCGGCGCCAATAATCAATGCTTTTCCCAAAATAAATAACCTCCTTATTCCATACGCTAATCGCTATTCATTCTTGCAAACAAAATGATTATAAAGACATCCCACCAAATAATCAAGAAAAACGACAATTTGCTGTGTCAAAATTCACAGGAGCATGTCACAAAAACTTTACAAATCCCAAAATTATGCATAAATTCTTTGTGAAGCGAGCCAAAAGCAAACATTTCCCCATACATTACAAGGAATCCAACACACCTTTAATGGAAGTTCTCTTGAATATAATGCTCATGTCTTAAAGAAATCATATTATCTTATTTTTGAACAAAAGACCACCCCTCCGCGTCCTATGAAGAAGATTCATGGGGTGGTAAAATAATGGGCTGATAGGCTAATGCTTCATCTACAATCTCTGCCGCACTCAAATCACGGTCATCCCAATAAATCAAATTACTAATCCCCGGATGAGGTGTATTTTGCATGACTTCAGTCAGCATGCTGTCAAGTTCCTCCTCCGTTCCCTCGCCTCTGATAATTTTGTCCACCAACTGTATAAGCTCACTTCGGTTTAACTTTTGGAGTTTCAATGGGTTTCGGTCCAGACTCATACAATCGCCCTCCTAGGTATGGATTATAGTCAACATAGTGTTGTAGCCTTACACTTCTAGTGTAAGCACTATACGACCTATTATGGAGCTTTAAGAAGTGTCATAATAAATAAAGCCGCCCCCGGTACGGGAACGGCTCTATATCGTAATAAAGCATATTAAACCATGATTTTGCAAATATCGTTCGTGAATTCAACCGGATCTTGCAGCGGCAAGCCCTCGATCAGCAAAGCTTGATTATACAGTAATGCCGTATAGAGGTTTACCTTCTCCTTATCCTCGGCAAAGGCTTCTTTCAAAGAGTTGAACACCGCATGGTTCACGTTGATTTCCAGCACTTTATTCGCTTTGACATCAGCGTTATTCGGCATGGCGTTCAAAATTTTCTCCATCTCAATAGTCACTTCGCCGTCTGCGGACAGACATACCGGATGTGTTTTCAAGCGTTTGGAGGCTTTTACACTGGATACTTTGCCTTCCAGCAAGCCCTTCATGTACTCGAACAACTCCTTGTTGTCGTTTTGTTCCGCTTCAGTTTCTTTTTCATTTTCGTCAGATTCAATCCCCAGATCGCCACTCGATACGGATTTGAATTCTTTCTCTTTATAGCTTAAGAGCATTTTAATAGCGAACTCATCAATATCATCAGTGAAGTACAAAATTTCATAGCCTTTATCGGCCACTAATTCGGTCTGCGGCAGCTTTTCAATACGCTCGTTGGACTCCCCGGAAGCATAATAAATATACTTTTGATCCTCTGGCATACGAGATACATATTCGTCCAAAGTAACCTGTTTTTTCTCTGTAGAAGAGTAGAACATAAGCAGATCTTGAAGGGTTTCTTTATGTCTGCCGTAATCGTTGTAGACACCGAATTTCAATTGTCTGCCAAATGATTTGTAGAATTGATCATATTTCTCCCGATCATTTTTGAGCAGAGTCAACAGCTGGCCTTTAATTTTACTTTCGATATTTTTGGCAATCAGCTTCAACTGACGGTCGTGCTGCAGCATTTCTCTCGAAATGTTGAGTGACAGGCTTTCGGAGTCAACCATACCTTTCACAAAGCTAAAATAATCCGGCAGCAGGTCAGGAGATTTTTCCATGATCAGTACACCGTTGGCATACAACTCCAGCCCTTTTTCATATTCCTTGGAGTAAAAATCAAACGGTATGTTCTCAGGAATAAACAGAATAGCTTGGTACACTACCGCGCCGTCCGCGCTGACATGGATATGCTGGAGCGGCTTGTCGTAGCCATAGCGTTTTTCCGCGTAGAAGTTTTGATAATCCTCGTCGGTTAGCTCGCTTTTATTTTTTCTCCAGATGGGCACCATGCTGTTAATACGCTGTTCTTCTTTGTAATCCTCAAACTCGTTGTCGCTTCCTTCTTTCAGACGCTTGCCTGTAACATCCATTTTAATCGGGTAGCGGATAAAGTCGGAGTATTTTTTAATAAGCGCTTTTAAACGGTACTCGTCCAAATATTCGTCGTAGGACTCATCCTCGGTGTTTTCCTTGATTTTCAGTACAATCTCGGTTCCGACCTCGTCCTTCTCAGCCGCCTCAATGGTATAACCGTCAGCACCTGTTGATTCCCATTTATAAGCCGTATCGCTTCCCAAAGCCTTGGTAGTTACTGTAACTACATCTGCTACCATGAAAGCTGAATAGAAGCCGACGCCGAATTGACCAATGATGTCATGACCATCCTTGGACTCATTTTCATTTTTGAATGCCAATGAACCACTTTTAGCAATGACGCCCAGATTATTTTCCAGTTCTTCCTTGGTCATCCCAATCCCGGTATCACGCAGAGTTAGCGTTCTATGATCCTTATCAGCAATTACTTTAATATAATAATTTTCTTTGTCAAAGACCAATTGATCGTCTGTCAGTGCTTTGTAATAAATTTTGTCAATCGCATCACTTGCGTTGGAGATCAGCTCTCTTAGGAAAATTTCCTTTTGAGTGTAAATCGAGTTAATCATCATTTCGAGCAGACGCTTGGACTCAGCCTGAAACTGTTTTTTCTCCATTCGGATATCTCCTTTCAAATATAAACCTATGTAAGGCCAGCGGATAAGAGCTATGCAAACGATTCAACTTTGTTAGCACTCCCACCATTCGAGTGCTAGCCTACCTTTTTTATAACATTCCTCATTTTTTATGTCAATATCTTGCTTAACCTGCACAGTAAAATTACATTTCAGGAAATCGCTAGTGTCTGATCTGCTTAAACATAACGTTAAACAGTTCGACAGAGGATGGAAACAGCCCCTGCACATGAGGAAGCAGATTACTCCTGATCCGTAGCTCATCCTCATCCAAATGCCTTAGATCCTCATGAAAGAACCAGACAATAGGATAATCTCCGTCCTTATGTCTGCTGCCTGCATTTAAACACACAGGACCCTGATTGTCTTCTGCAATTGCAAATGGAATATAGCCTGCTGACAGCAAAGGTGACCATTGATCGATCAAATCATAAAATGCCTTTAAGCCATGACCTATTGGCAGACGTGGAAACTCTACAAACGTACAATCGCTCCAGTATACTCCCGGAATAGATTCATTATCGAATTGTAAAGATACATAATGGTAGGACATGATAAAATTCCTCAGCAGAGGCGGCAGTTCAAAATGGTATTTTTCTTCCATATCCCGAACTTCCTGTTCTGTAATCTGTGAAGGAATAGGTTTCCACTTGATCCATCCCTCCTCATCGACGTTCCCATCACGCATTTCGAACGGTACATTTTCTTCCACATCCATAAAAAAGGCTTCATTCATCTGTGCAAATAACTCCTTCATGGATGTGCGAATATCCGCTTTCTTGTCCATGTTCTCACACCTCTTTCCTTTTTATTCCCATTTTGCACCATAGGTGTATGCCTCATGCGTCTTTATATGAAAATAGCATTGCAATCATATACCACTACTCTTTTTATGTTCAGCTTATCAGAACTTGCTTTTTTCACCATTTGCGGAATATTAGTATTACCAGCGCAATGGCTCATAACTACGCCAGAGCAACCAACGCTCTGTCTCGTGAATTGGAGCAGTGCCAATGCTATATTCATCCTTTGAGCCACTCTGCAAATCAATCAAATGAAGCATACCGCCATACGTCCCAACCGCCAGCATGCCTTCATCAGGTGTAACTGCCAGCCCGGATATCGTACTGCCGACAAAATAGCGCCAAAGTTCACGCCCCTCTCTATCAATAAGACGGAGATAGCCGTAGGCATCACCTAGAATAGATCCTTGTGTCAGCACTACTGCAGCGTATACTCGCATTTCTTCATTTATTATCGGCCATTCTTCCTTATTCTGAGCAATTCCCTGCTCCACTTCGGCAATTGGCACCTGAATGGTGGCACCGTTGTAGAAATGACAGGCATTGTACCAGACATCCATATCATCTTTGGAAAATAGGGCATAATGCGGATAGCTGGAGCTCGGCTCCAATGTATGCACCGTCCTATCGGTTAAGTCCATAAGCAAATGCTCACTCATCTGGCTGCCATATGCGAGCCAGCGTCCATCCTTCGACACAGCTCCATGCGCCATATCCACAATCGTGTCTTCCAGTCCCAATTCCCTTCGTTCAGACGCCGTGGGATGAATCAATTCCACCTGATCACTAGCCAGCAAATAAACACCGTAACCGCAAACCAGCAACAGACGCTGTCCATCGCCAAAAGGAATCACTTCATCTAATATATCCTCAGGATGCTCCTCATCCGCCAAGCATTCCAAGTCAGGAATAGATGCTTTTAAGCGGACTTGTATATCCGTCCATTGAAAATGCGCTGTCTCTTCGCCTTGCAAATTTCGGTCCGGTTGACGAACAATCCGAATCCCTTGTCCATCCACCAACGCAAAATAACTCCCGTCCGACGAACAACCTACTCGGTGCATTCCAGGGATTTGCCTGATTCCATCTTTTCCCGCCACATAGATCTGTCCGCGTTCCCGAGGATTGCCTGCATGTAGAATGACTTCATTGCCTCCATTTATAAAAGCCATCGGCCTAACGGCTTGCAAAGCCTCCTCAAACGCTGGTGTAAGCGGCCAGGATGCAGCCGGAATCTCCTGACGTAACTGCTCTATTTCCCCGGCCTGATTTGCCTCCTGAATCATACGAAAAATATCTTCGGCTAGTTTGGAGCGTTCGTCTTGCTTTGGCTCTGGCTGCTCCTGCTGCCACTGACTTTCCATACCGATTCTGACAAATTCATTCACGTCTGCGGCATACCTTTTTCCTTCCTGTCGCCACTGTGCCGCCATTTCATGATCCAACCAACTCATCCTGCTTCCCCCATCCAGTGTATGTATGTCTTATTTGTTCTACAGGCTTTATTCATTCTGTTAGGTGGTTCCTCACCTTCGTCAACACAAACCACAGGTCTGTCACTGCCTTTACCTCGTCATAGTCCAGATAGGCATCGCGCTTGTCGTAATATTTGACCGCCACAATCACCATCTGAAGTGTCACTGGCTTTCCAGCAGCCTTAAGAACTTCTACAACACTTTCAAAGGTGGCCAGCTCAAACCAGGTTTGAACCTGACGATCTGATATCCATAGGGGAATATACTCGTCCTGTTCGTTGGTTGCGGCTGTACCGTCCTCTGCACATTCCTCCAGCCAATGCTCATCCAAATAATAAATCGGTGTATGAACAGGGTCCTGATCCCATTGATCCACATTCACATATAACCAGTTATTATGCAGCTGCCCCACACTGCACACCAATTCCTGCATTCCTTCAAAAACACGATAAGAAGGGCGCTCCCTGCGACGGTAATCCTCAAGTCTTGTCTCATACCTGCTCATCTCCAGCCACCCCGTTTCTGTATCATCCAAACACTCAAAATTCGCGTAACATACACTTATAACTCATAAAACCCGATATAAGTACAAGCACCTCGTCCATAGTTAAGACTACATAAGGAGATTGATCTATTCATGAAAAGAATCACCGCACTTATCATCCTGTCCATGCTCTTACTTGTAACCCCGATCTACGCTGCTGCACCAGCACCTATGCTGGTTTATGTGGATCAGAATAACCACTCCTTCATCCCGCTTCGCCTCCTGAACAGCTATGAAGGGATCACGCTCAACCTGAACCCAGCGGACAAAAAAATAGAAATAGCGCAAGGCAATACCCGGCTTACCTTATTTACGGGACAAACTGTTGCTAAAGTAAATGATCAAACGATTCGTTTGCAAAATGCACCTTTTACCGATAACGGCGCTACCTATGTCCCCTTGCAGTTCATCAGCCAATATCTAAATCTGCAAGTCTTATGGCAAAAAGAAACCTCAGCTGTGCGAATTACGCAGAGTACGAAGTCTGTTACGCTTCCGGTACTTACCGGCAAGCTACCCGGAAACACTACCCCCATCACGACAGCTCATAAGAGCTTCAAGGTTGGATCTCGTACCTTTTCCGCTAAGGTGGTCACCATCTCCATGCTCCATCCCAAGGTAAGTTTGGACGTAGCACTGGCAAGCGATACCCTTGGTAAAGTGGAGGACTTAAGCAGTCTTGCCAAACGCAATCAAGCGGTTGTAGCCATTAATGGCACATTCTTTGACGCCTATACCAAAAGCTCCTACAAGACGTCTTACGGCTATCTGGTCAGCCATGGCAAGATGTTGAAAAAAAGCTCCGGTGACCAACGTACCGTCTTTACCTACGATGCTAACCATTTAGCCAAGCTTGTGTCGGGTTCTGTCTTTGAACAACAGTTAAGTCAAGGCAGCGTGGAAGGTGCTCTTCAAGCTGGGCCTCGTCTGGTCACGAATGGTCAGGTTTCCCTAAATGTCAAAGCCGAAGGCTTCAAGGACCCTAAAATATTAACAGGCGGCGGCGCCCGCAGCGCACTTGGAATTGCTAGGGATCATAAGCTGATCCTTCTGACTACAAGCGGAGCGACCATTCCGCAGCTCGCCCAAATGATGAAGCAGGCTGGCGCTTATCAGGCCATGAATCTGGATGGCGGTGCTTCCAGCGGACTGTACTACAACGGCTCTTACCTCACCACACCCGGCCGCCAGATCAGCAACGCTATTATTGTAAAGTATCAATAGACGAATAAAGGGCTGTCTTCACGGATATGTAAGCCGTGGGGATAGCTTTTTCTTTTTTCCCAGTCCCGGTTATTATGGCTCCCCTGTGTTCGAGCGGTTTGTCTGATCCGTTACGGGTTGATCCTGCAACCTACAATCGAACCAGACTGGTAAAACTGTTGCTGCCTTCGCTTCCTTTTTTTAAAGAAAGATAAATACGGTTGTTTTCTCCTCTGCTTGCCAAGCATTCATAAAGTCCGGGTTGCACAGACAGGAATGACCCTCCCCATACACAATCAGGTTCTAACTCACCACCTGTGGCTTCCTCTCCTGCACCAATAAATATGTTCCCTGAAGGAACCTTCAAAAACAGCCGCACCGTCGGCTGCTCGATATGATCTGTTATCACAACCTCATACGTCCCATCCGCTCCCAGGTTCAAGAAAGCAGCGTTTCCCGCATTTAACTCCCCCAGCTCGTCTGCTTCGATAGACCACCAATCCGGCTCATCGTTCAAACGATGCTTCAGAGCTTGCGTATCAAATAGGCAAAGAGTCGCCGTGTCTGTCGTAAATTGAAATGGACTGATTGCCATGTTCATCATACAATCCTCCTGATAATAGTCAGCGAATTTCCGTTTTCCCACGTCTTCCGCTATCCGTATTGCTATAGATTTGAGGGAAATTATCCCTGTATGTAAAGTATAACAATGCTTGTAGAACCAGACAACATACTAGAGCCACCATCCATTCTGCATTAAAAAAGCCCTCCCTCACGATGTCGTGAAAGAGGGTCGCTTTGTAAGTTTGAGCGATGCTAACCTAACGTTAGATCAGAAAAGATTTGGTGATAATCACCAACAAAATGAACAATACCAAAATCGCGCCTGTGGATGTCCATGCTCCACCGTAACCTACTTCACCCATGTCTAAATCCCTCCTTGCGTTAAAGCTTACTCTTATCGTATGTAGAAAAGCAGATAACGACCGGGCGAATCGGCAAGTTTATTTGCTGTGAAGGAGCCTCTTAGAAAATGGACTGGTATGTTTCGGATGGGTCGGTAATGACTCGGGATGACAACTGGCAAAGAATGTCGTCTGTTCTGCGCAGCAGCCTGCTCACATCCTTCTGCTTCATCTTCTGAAGGAGTGGGGTTTCTAGCTGGGTGAAAGAAATTGAGTGGTGCCTTCATCTTTAACCGGCTCAGTAGCCTTACCGCTTTCTGTCTCCGTTGCAGCTTCGTCCACAGGAGTTGATTCAACCGTGCTTATTATCTCTCCGGCATTATCACTTTCTTTGTTTTCTTTGGTTGATTCTCCGTAACTAGTTAACGTTATAGATAGAGCAATACATCCTGCCATAATAAGCAGTCTCTTCTTGTAAATCTCCATACTCAGCCCCCTTATTTATACAATTATTTAATTCTAGCTACATTTAATAATATAAAAAAGTAAACTCGCAGTCTGGACGCTATCTGGTGTATCGCTCAATGTCTTCTTTATTCGAATTTCTTCTCATCTGGTCCTTATATTCATGTACGCCATTATTTAATTTGGCCACAGCTCCCCAACCTGAGAACACAAGCAGGAGTACTCCCATCAAGGCATAGGCGAATGTGAAATAATTCAAATAAAAGTTTAAAACAATACCACCTAAAATCAACAGCAATACAATCCACAGCGTCCACTTTAAGCCGTTCTTCAATAAAATCTCTCCCTTATAGATATTACCATAATTTCCCTTTATATACTATGATACATACGACTCACATATCTAAAAGGTTCAAGAAATTTAGGCATCATGAGTGCTGTAACTGCTGTTATCTTGAATCTCCCATTGACTTCTTTATGAAACGTTAGGTGACTAACTTTTGTGAATCCCAAAACAGAGGCTAAGAGTTGTTCAACAACCTCCGATATAATTTTGGACATGTACTTATCCGAGTGGATACTTTTATAGTCGTACATAGTTTCACCTTGCTCATGGCTGCCATAGTTGCCTTTTGCTACTTCGAGGGAGCTTAGATAGGTAACGAATCAATATGAGCTTCGACTTCAAAAATAAATTCTTCAACGCTTTCACAATCAAACCATTCACTTCCTTCATTTATCTCAAACAATACTGGATAGCTATGATGATTTATTAAAAATTGCCAACCTTGTCTTGAAATCATAGCCTCTAATATTTGACAGTAATCAAATAACTTTTCAACGTCAGCTCTATTCATTAAGTCATAATCCTGGTAAGTAGTTCCTAATGGTTCAGGAAAGATTCGATATGCTAACCATTTTGTTTCCATTTAATACACCTCTTAGAGTTACAAAAGCATATGCAGTCATAATTATAATTAGCGATTCAACATTTTCATGCAGTATCCTGCTCATTGACTTAACGAGATTGGATGAAGTAAAATCTGAGTTTTAGCACAAGTTTCAAAATATTAAGCTTCGATCATAAAATTTCAGACTCTAGACCGACTGAATCAATTGAACAGTCCCCTATAAACTATCTGGCGCATCATCATATTGGCAGTTTCAGTTATAATCCTTTATCTGGTTATTATATCGAATATTTGCTGCATTGAACAGAATATGACCCTTCTTAACTTCTGGTTCCAGACTAATAATGCGCTCATGTTTCTGTCCCTTGGAATGTACACTTACTACAGGTGTATGTATCTTCGCTTTCCATAACTCTTCTTCAAATTCCAGCTTATCTACAGGGTATAGCTTCAACTTCTCAATAGCGACTTGAAATAAAATCATCCGGCAACAGTTTATAGATATTGCCATCAATCACCTACATCTGCTATGTTTTCCTTTGCTGGCCTATAATTGAGATATCTGAATAGTCGTTCTTCTTCCCTGCTTTGATGGCTGGATCAATGTACATCGCCATTTCCATATCCTCAAACTCAGACAACCTGTTCCAATACATGAGATTCTGAAATATGTAATCATCGGTTGAACGAGAATCGTTTTGTAATTCTTTATAGAAGCTCTTTTCACCCATGGCTTGCTTCTTGCATATTAAATAATAATATCCAAAATACTCGCTCCACAGGATTTTCATACCCTCTAGCGTTTCTTTTTCATGAGCGATAAAAAAAGACAAGGCCGTATTGATCCTGTCCTTGTCTTGCAAGTTATTATACTTCGTTACCACTCTGACCACAGATCAGAGTATTGATATCCCCGTGCCAATAAGCAAAATGACATCCGTAAACGTATTTTTAATTTGTTCTCGTTTGGCTTCAGATCGTGTCGTATCCTCCTTGAGCAAATTATCCATTAGAACCAATGTAGGACGATGATGCTTATAGTGAATACCTCTCAAGTTACCGTCTATGCCACTAATCATGATACAGGAATTCAGTCCCCCTTTACGAATCCCAAAATCCTCAATCAACATCTGATTGGTTTCTAGCTCATCTTTGATCATATCAAGGAACGGCAATGCAATCTGCTCTGTTGCTGATATGATGAGCGTGAACTGTGATTTATCATAAAGCGTGGCATACAGCGGAAATAAAAAGAAACTGATCGTGGACTTTCCATGCTCCCTTGGGAGTCTGAAAGCTGTGATCAGTCCTCTATTTGCAAGCATATGTATTCAATGTCCATCTCACCTATAAGCTTTCTTAGTTCAGAAAAAGAGAACGTTTCGATCAGTTGTTTCATTTTGAGCGGCTTGAAATGCTTCTCCATGTATTGTTTCAGTAATTCGGTTTGTCGCTATTGTTCTAGTTTATCGTTTCAATTGTTGCGGCTCCTTTTTATTGATTTGATGTATTCATTTCGTTGTAAAACTTTAAAAATCACACTCATCTATCGTACTGGTCAACTCAGCCCATCTGGCCGATAACAACTTCGCATAGTCCAAAGAAAACAATCCATAATGTCCTAAGGAATAACCGTCATTAACTTCTACTAATAATGTTTCTCCTTTATCTGTTAATCCAAAATCCACCGCATACCCTTTAGGAGCAGCTTGGAATTGTGAGACCACATTTTCAACTACCTTATAATCAAAGTGTGCTCTCCAGTTTCCTTTATATCTTCGAATGTCTAATATCTTCCCATACCGAACAAAACATCTCCACTCTGCCACGAAATTCACAATGTCTGCACATAATATTTCCGGGTCTTCACCATATGTACTGCAGCCGATTAAATCCTTCATGCTTCTAACGACAACGCCAGTAAATTTCTTATCCTCGACAGGCTTAATAAAAATATTCCAGTTCTCAGGATTATTTGCTATGACACTTAGTTTAGACTTCCAAATCTTTCTGCCCAAGTAAGCTGTTAACTCTTTCGGATAATCAATTTCAGATGCAACAATGTCATATATATGGAGTGCTGTTCGTACATCATCCACATAGCTAACTACGATATCTTCTTTATTATGATCAGTTAGCTTATTTATATTTTCAAAATAACGTATTTCAAATCCCATCTGCTTAAATCCATCAAAAGCTGCATAAAAATTGTGATTTGCAATTTCATGATCAAAACCCTTTCTAATATATACCTTCATAAAGACCTCCTACGCATACGTCTCCGATGTGAATCTCTTACTTTTATTCAAACAATACAGTCAGTCCTAAAATAATTTCACCAAAAATTCATCTTAAAAAAATCTTCACTCTTTACTGGCGGCTCCGTTTCCACCGTTGGAAGTCCCCTGCTATGCAACGATATAAAGAGTGGCTCATTACCACTCAATATTCGACAAAGCCATTTCCATATCCTGCTGTGTTGTTAGGGTATAGATATTGGTGGTTGCTACGTGATCATGTCTAAGGATTTGCTGAATGGTCGTCAATGGAGTCGTTTTTACCAGCTTATAGCCAAGCGCGTTTCTTAGCATATGGGGTGTGACTCTTAACGTTGATTCGATCTCCATATTTGTTCAGAATCAGGTTTATCGCATTTCGTTCCAATGGCCCACGCTGCCCCATACACAGATATTCTGATTCTACTTTTGACTTGATTTAAGATACCGATTAACGGCTTTTTGCACATCCTTATTCAAGGGTATGGTACGGAAGGAGTCCCTTGCCGAATACCTTCGCTAATCCTTTGCGTTCACTGATTTCACAGATCTGCTCCATTTGACTAGTTCAGCCAGCATCGAATGCTTATCAATATACTTGTACCAAGTCTTTTTACCTATATCGAGTTTCTTGATGATATCCTCCGCGTTCACGTCTTCTTCGAACCACTGTTCAATCTCCGTTGACCGAGGATATACATGGGTTTCCCACTTGGTTGGATATTCCAATTATTCAGCAAATTTGGGATGTTTCCTGCGATAGTCGCCTAATGTCCAAATATGAATACTAAGTCGTTTCGCTATCTCCCTCATCTGTTGTCCCTTCACGTATCCAAAAGGGAGTAGCCTTCAGTCTTGACACAACAAATTGATTATACTTGGTCAGTATCTTCGGCTTGTTCCTTTTTGGTTTTTCATTACTTTTGCTCATCTTCTGTTCACCTCCAGCACGAAAAAAGCCTAGAGTGGCGCTGCCTTGATTCAACTTTCGTTTCTGTTAGCCGATTTATTTGTTGAGAAAAGATAAATAAAAAAAGAGCTGCCGAAACAGCTCAACAGATACTTAATAAACACACACTTTATGTTACTTTTTTAAAATGGGGATCCATATTTCACTTTTGAAAGTCGGTGAGGTTATATCTTTACTCTCATTCCATAGGATTTCAGGGCCTTCTATTTGTTCATAGTTTGAGGATGGAAACCATTCGGAATAAATACGGCCCCACACATCTTGTAAAGTATCAGGAAATGATCCGATTGCTTCAAATACTGCCCAGGTTGAGGCAGCAACTTCAAGTTGTGTTAGGTTATCCGGACACTCCTTTGTTGTTGCAACGCCAATATAGTGATCAAGCCCCCCTTTTTCCTCCATTCTACCTTCAGAAAAGTTCGTGGATGCGCTAAGCAACCCCATAGGCTCGACATTAGAAATTCTTTTAAGATTATTGATCGTTTCACCATCTAAACTTTCCCACATCGCAGCAATCTCTGGATTGACTCCGTTGAAAATAATGGGAACTCTTTTTTGGATACCAACGATGCGGAATGCCCCTTTTTCTTCAATTCGATAGTTCATTTCACTTCCCCCTTTAATTGATAACTGGAAGGTCATTCGTGGATATGCTTTAAGTGAACGGCCATTAATTCTGGCTTCAGACGGCGTTAATCCATGTAAATTTTGAAAAGCTCTTGTAAAAGAATCTGGTGAATTGTACCCGTATTTAATCGCGATATCTATGACCTTTACGTTGCTATCTTTAAGCTCAAATGCTGCAAGAGTGAGGCGTCTGCGGCGGATGTATTCTGATAACGTAGCACCTGCAAGAAAAGAAAACATCCTTTTAAAATGAAATTCAGAGCAGTAAGCCAGCCTTGCTACCTCTTTAAAGTCAATTTCGTTAGTCAGGTTTTCTTCAATATACCTTATCGCTTCATTCATGCTCTTAAGCAAATCCACTATATGACCTCCTTCATCAATAGAATAACAGTAGTCAAATGCATCCATCCGACAATTCCTGCACAATTATGTAGGGTATGTAGGGTCTATTCTTATTCATAAATTTAGTGGGAAACATATGTAACAAAGGTCATTCCCCATATGTATTAACTCAGCCTCGTAAAACAATTCGATATCCTCAATTACCTTTTGAATCAACTCATTTGTCCTCCCGAGCTTCCTCAGCTCCCAGCACTTACCTTTTCGGTTTACATGCCCTTTAGAAATCGAATCACTATATTCACTTTTGCCTTACCCAATCAAATCACTCTTTCGGTTTAGTCAGCACATGATACCTCTGACCTTACCGACTCAGCAACAACTCATGATAGTCATACTGATTATTATCCCGAATCAAATAGTTGTATAATATTATATAATGGGGTTCATTGAATACTAATCATTGTAGAGAGGAGAACTGACCTATCCTCAAAAAAATGAATATATTTCTAATTCTTAAATTTGCGTGTGCTGCTGCTGTTGTTATCACGTCCCTTTTTTCACTTGCTTATACTGGTAGTGACCGACTCCTATCCTTTTTACACAGCTTTTTCTCAGTCTCATGTTTTTATTTTTTGGCATCTCCGAGTTTAAGACAAATCGAAAAACGTATGCCATAATTAGCTTCAGTGTATCCTTGTTCGCTGCAATTGCATTTATATCTACACTTTTATTGAGAAAAGGTTATCTACGCATTCTCTAATTCTGGCTCAGCAACTACTTCTTGATAGCTATATTGCTAACCATCCCGAACCAAATATACATCGCTATCGCTACCAACGTGGGCAATATACCGCCTTACAATCACATCTACATATTTGGGATCAGGCTCACTGTATAGCAAATTCGATTAGTTTCCTCACAAGCAATCAACATTGAACCTGAACCACCAAATAGATCAAACACAATATCACCAAGCTTACTGGAATTTTTAATTGGATAGCTAATCAAGGGAATCGGCTTCAACGTGGGATGATACTCATTGCGGAAGGGACGATCAAATTGCCATAATGTCGTTTGCTTCCGTTCATAAATACTTACTCCGTCATCTGCTACTTCAAACATTTGAGTATAGGCAGCCAATAGGAAATTATAAACTGGTGATTGTCCATCCTATCGTTCTCAATTTTCAGAGCATGCTTCGTTTTACCTGTTACCTGTATAGTCCACATTGTAGGGGCGATCAGTTCCAATGAGTTTTGCCTTCTTACATCCATCAAGGTTGCGATATCCTGTTGATTAGTCTAGTCTCCGCATATGAGCCTATGTTTACCAAGTAGCCAAATGTCACCTTTTCGGGTTATTGGATGTTCAGGCAATGCTTCTTCTAAATCGAAAGTATCCTAATCAGCCATAGATTCTTCATATAATGTATCCAGCAACTTCTCACACTCACTCAAGTCCAGTTAAAGAAAAATTATAATCAGCCAACTTTAATACTTCCAGTTCCTGCGCCAACAATTCGAAATTCCAATCTGCATACTCAGCCGTTTTGTTATCAGCTATTCTGAAAGCTTTGACCTATTACCAGTATTGTTGGGACTTCCTTTAGTCCAAGCTTATTGGCTGCCAACAAGCGTGTATGTCCTGCTGTGTGTTTCATGTCAATGTCTTAACATTAACGATATGGCAGAGATAGCGCATCAATATGCACTTTACCCTAAGATGGTTCTTAAGCAAGTCATCCAGCATTGAACTTCCCCTGTACTGCTTCTGCAAATGCTTATTACCTGTAGTCGTTTTTATCCCAATTTGCATATTCCCCATAACTAGAAACTCACGTACTTCAAGAACTTTCTTTACTTTGATAATAACTTCTATGCCATCTTCAAAATTCCATACCAACCAAAATGCTTGCTCCAAATACGGCTCCATTGTTATAATAGGGATTTCTGTTGATAAAAATATCGTTTACTGAAATAAAGCGTAAAATATCCCTACCTTGAGCATCCGACAAACCATCCGGGCATTTCATATCTGGATAACAACCTGTCATTATACCATCCTTCCATACACATTTTTTGCTTAATTCATCAATAGTTTCATCAGGCAGATTATTTAAACAATCTTCGATATATGACTCTCTTTCGTTTAAACTCATGGCTTCCTCTCTAAAATGATATTCTATAGGTTCATTAGATAAAACGAACAAACCAAATCCAGAAGTAGCTTTCCGTTTGATACGTAAATGTCTCCCTCTATTCCAACATTCTCCAAATGAAATTTAGTATCCAATTAGATATCGCCTCCAAAAATATAAGTACTCTGCACATTGCAACGGCTTTTTCAATCACTTTCTTGTTGCAATACACGATAAGCGCTTCGATCGGATCTTTAATCTCATTGCTAAGCAGTGCGAAATCCCCGTAGTTCTTAGCAACGGCATCAATTGCCTCCTACTAATTTACAGTTACATCATTCCATCATATTAAATATTGTTTTGTTTTCACGTGCCCGTGCCAATTCCAAAGGTGTTTTTCCATTATCATCTTTAGCCTGAATGTCAGCCCCATATTTTATTAGGATTTCAGCTGCTGCTGCATTTCCATTGCTGACAGCTCTATGCAAGGCTGATTGTTTATACTGGTTCCTACATTCAATATTAGCCCCATGATCCAACAGGAATTGAATACCCAAAACGTTATTACAATCCGCAAAATTATGTAAGGGAGGAAACGGTTTCTTTTCGCAATTCACATCACAGCCCAGCTCTAAAATATCATTTAACAGAGCTTCATCTTTACAATGAAGAGCGATCCCGAACCCCTTCTTTTCTACCTCTTTTTGATAGATATCCGCATATTCCGTATGTATATAATTCACAATATCACTTGAATATCTAAATGCAATTTCAAGCGGTGTCTCAGCCAACGCACGTTTTCCTACATTTGCCCCTTTTTCTGCTAAAAGTCTAAATGCCTCTAAATTATTGTGTTTACAGCAAAACTGCAAAGCTGTGCCGTGATATTTCAAAACCTTATCTAAATTGGATTTACTTGCGTTCGCAACGAGTTTCTTGATTCCTTCCATATCATTCATATAGCATGCAAACACTAGAGTTTCTTTAATTTTCTCGGCCTTTAATGATTTCCGTAAGGTTACTTTACTTTCCTCTCCCTCCGGTTCCAAATCATATCTCTGGTACATAATCAATTCGAAGACATCACTATCAAAAAGCTCTGGATTCATATCGTTCACAATATTATATTCCATTAATTTCCCAGCTTCCACTTTGATACAAAGAATCCCCTTTCCCTTCATTATCCTCTCAATCTCATTTGTATATTTTTCAAAAAGAAAAACAGTTACATCACTAACATATGAGACTTCATTTTCAATAATCTTATAATACCCGCTGGTAAATGAATTCTCTGTGCCTGATATTAAATAAATATAAGTTTTCCCTTTAATCACAGATTCATCGACAATGCTGTTAACCAAATTCCCCACATTTTTCATAAATTCATGCCCCCATTGATTTTACCTTCTCTGTTCCTGTTATATTAGCATGAAATTCCTGCACCAGTAAAAAATCAAACTGAGTTTGAGCCCATTCAATTAAATTGTGTGAATCTGGAGTTTTAGCCTTCTTGGAGCCACTTAACGCCGTGCCTCCATCCTGTAAAGGTTGAGTCTGCATTTTATTTAGTCAACAAAGATAAATGTGATACTTCTTAGGTACTATCTCGCAACAATGACCTGTCCTTTTCGGAAATTCCAGTTGCAAGTAGACTCCTCCCACCCTGTCCCTTCCAAAAATACACATTGTAAATACCGCTTTAAATGGGTCATTATGTAAAAAAGCATCTCTATTTTAACCAATCAATACATATGATGGGTTGTTTATTAAATACCACCTCGCATCCTTTGGCACCCAACAAACTCAATGATACATATTGATCTTGAGCCAAAGCACCGATCCGTATTCAATAACCAGAAACGGATTAAAAAATGACGTGCTTATATTGAGAAAACAGCCATCACATTAGGATAGGAGACATGAACTCACTTGAGCTTACTATCAGCCGGAATTGGCTATGAAAGCCTCAGCTTTTATGGTTCCTTTCAGCCACAACACATCGAAAAGCTTCAAATAACACGTGCCATCAACGACCATGCCTATTTGCATATTAGTGGTGTGCTCTCAGAAGAACAAGAAGCCGCATGTATAGGACAGGATATGGAGCAAGAGCCGTACACTGTGTACGAGGCGTATATACATTTGAACTGGAGGCTGCTTCCCATTCGTATCAGATGGATATCAAGGTGAATAGACGCTCCTATCAAGATATTCACCGTACTTATGATGATCTGGTCACTACGATGATTCGAAAGTATCAGTATGGAGATGCCATTGATACCGTTAGCAACTATGCCAAACTGGAGACATTTGTTTTACAATATGAGGAGACCGATAGACAGAAAGAAAGTCAACTCATTTAAATATCAAACTAACAAATTAACAGAGGGAGATCAGGATGGATATTGGAATTTTTAATGATTTTGAGCTATATGAAAAGGCTTCTGAAAAACTGATTAATAAATTTGAAGGTAAAGTACCTGAGCAATTAATAGAAGTTTGGAAGCAGTATGGCTTTGGTAGTATCCTAAATGGATATTTAAAAATAGTAAACCCAGATGAATTTCACTCTTTGCTAGAAGAGGTGTATATAAGAAGCAAAGAGGCTCTGGTTTTATTTACTACTTCCATGGGAGATCTACTTATTTGGGAAGATAATAAATATTTACTTTTACTTAATTTTAGAAGAGGAAAGATGCAAGACATATCATCTGGGTTTGAATTTTTTTTCTCTGACCTAGAGGATGATTCATCCCTACAAAACGATCTAGATTGGCTACCATATCCTGATGCCATTGAAAAATACGGAAAACCAGCATTTGATGAATGCTTTGGTTATGTTCCACTTCTAGGATTAGGCGGTTCCGAAAAGATAGAAAATCTAGAAAAGGTTAAACTAATTGAGCACATATATTTGAATACCCAATTCACGAGTCTTGTTGAGTAAGAAAAATTGCTTTCAAAATTATTATACTCCTAAAGGCTCATTCCAACTTGATTTATAAGGTGGATAAGTCTTTTATCTGTTCAAGATCAGTAACAAAATAATATAGCCAGCCAATTCCCCATCTGAGTTAACATACAACACTTCAACAACGAAAGAGAAATATGTTCATGGAGGTTGGCAAGATTGGTTCTTAGAAGCATTACGCCATAGATTTTATCAATATGAACTTGCTAGTGAACAACAACAGGCGAAAAAAATTTGTTCACTCAAATGGATCAATTTAAAATGAATCAAAACAAGGATATTCAACAGCTGCTATCCGAATGGGAAGAAGCCATAGGCTATAAGCTAAGTCAAGACAAACATTCCATTTATATGGAAGGAGTAAAAGACGAGATTCGATTGATTCTTCCCGTCATGCACTCTCACAAATATTCATTAGCTTAATGATTGCATTAGCCCCTAATTACATTAGTCCAATATTTCATCTATGCTCATTCCACTTTTCAAGGTAAAAACAAAATGCGTCGGTGAGAGAATCGTGATTTTCTCCACCAACGCATTAATAGGTTATCAATTTGTTTTAGTATACTGTGGCTGAAAACTGGCCATCCGAGTCGATATAGTTCAATTCAAAACTCTCACTAAAGATTTCAGATTGTTTTCGAAGCTGTAGATTGTGCTCTTTATCCCAATGAATCATATGTACATCTATATTATGTATGGCTTCATCCTGATCTGACTTGGACACATAGTTTACTGGTTTACCGAGCAGATAGCCAACTTCATTATCTACGAACTTACATGGGAAATTGAAAATGAGCTTTTGATTGCTTCGACTTTCTTGCATCGCATAGTTCTTTAGATAGCATGCTGACCACTGTAGTAATCTAAATATTTCTGTTTGGCTAAATCAGCCAATTGGAGTTCATTTAAACATTCTATAATGATTTGTTCCGTAATTTGCAAATACATCCTTCCTTTCAAAATAGGTTAAGTAATTGTTGCCTAAATAAAGAACCACCTTTAATAAGATAGTTCCTTGTTGAACTAAAGTTTTCCGTTAGCTCAATTATGCTAAGTTAAGAATAATATTAAGCTATCTCAAAAAGTCTGGATTTGTAATCAACGTAGGATCGTGTTCCGTTAATATTCAAATGCTTCATCTCAGATTTCTTTATGCCCAAATGATCGGATTACCTGTCTGTAAGGAAGCCTCAAACAGGCTTCTTAGACTCGCGCGGGTTGAGAATCAGATCCCTTTAGGTTTCTCTTTACGACCTGAAAAGATATTGGATAATACAACTCATCGATTCCCCATATCTTTCGGCTTAGCGGATAAGAAGATTCAAAAATTCGTCCCATCTCCAAATCATGAAATCTTGCATGCTTATGCTCCCGTCCTTCTTTTTCAACACTCATTACTTCCTGGGCGAACGCTACTGAGTGAAAAAGCTCGCGATGATCTCTGTCTAGAATACAGAATCCTCGGTCGTTTAACTGATAAGTGTGCTCGCCTCCAGATGATAAGAACCACTTATCCTCTCCAGGAAGAGATCTCCCATATTCTTCATTAGATACAGTATCTACGAGAAAAATCCCTTGCAGCTTGCTTGCTCCTGATTCAAAAATATCCAGTTCCTTTAAAGCTTTTTCGGCCTGATCAGCAGAGAGTAACTTCTCCCCAATTGAAATTAATAATGGGAATTTGTCCTGCCCCAACCGATCAATAATTCCATAAAAGAAATTTCCTCCTGCGACATTAAAAACCCGGTCTTGATAATAGTAAAAGTCTTCATGACCGCAGGAGTTCTCCCGCCACTGCTGATAAAGCTGATAGGTTTCGTCATTTACAGATTCCAGTATGTCGATTCCTTCGTCCGTAATTTCCAGCAAGATTATATCAAAAGGGGGAGGCTTAACATTTCCTTCCTTCACACAATTGCATACTACATAAGCATCCAGGCCCATATTCCCGCTCCTTTTCAAGTCCACTAAGTAATTTTTATATCTTCCATTGATCATTATAAGATTAAAAGAATAACTCCAATTAACTAAGCATAATATCCACCCTTTGTAGGATATTCGTGATGTTCAAGAAAATGTTTATATATTTTTCCAAATACTTTGATGGCCTTAGCTTGAGATTGGTTGTCATTCTTTAGTTTCACTACTTCACCAATTGGTGCTTGCATCGATATTTCCCCACTTATCAACTTGGGTAGGTCAATCTCAAAAATTCCATCTAATACCTTCAAACAGTTTCCAAATTTATACACAGCAACGGTTCCTCTTATCTCAACTAACTCGTAGTCCAAACAAATGGCCATTTGTATCCCCTTCCTTGCAACAATACAAACAACTAATTGGGTAACTGGTTAAGTTATCCTGCCCATAAGCTTAACAAAATTGGATCAAAATAATGAATGAGTATCTAGCGAAAGTCTCAAAATAATAAGCCTCGATTCTTGACCGACTGAATCAATTGAACAGCTCCATATAAACTATCTGGCGCGTCATCATATGTACAATTTCAATTGTAGTCCTTTACCTGATGATTATACCTGAGGTTATCTGCATTGAACAGAATACGACCCTTCCTAACTTCTGGCTCCAGACTAATAATGCGCTTATGTTTCTGCTCGTTGGAATGTACACTTTCTACGGGCGTATGTATTTTCACTTTCCATAACTCTTCTTCAAATTTCTGCTTCATATAGCTTTGCGCTTGATTCACCTCAAAACCAAGCTTATCTACAGGATAAAGCTTCAATTTTTCAATACTCACTTGAAATAAATCATCCGGCAGCAGTTTATAAATTTTTCCATCCATCACATACATTTGCTTCGTCCTTCGTTGCTGACCAAAATCGAAATTGCCGAATAATCGCTTTTCTTCCCCGCTTTAATAACTGGATCAATGTACATGGCTAGTTCCATCTCCTCAATCAGGCAACCTGTCCCATTGGGCGGCTTGAAATGCTTCTCCATATACTGCTTAAGCAGCTCAGCCTGTCGCTGCTCTTCTTGCTTTATCATGTCAATGGGTATAACTCCTTTCTCAAATTCACTATAAAATCATCACAAAAATTTCTACTTCCTTTGCTGACGGCTCTGTTTCTACAAATAGAAGCTCCCCCTCCACGACAAAAAGAGTGGCTTCTCACTACTCGATATTTGTATTTGCCATAGCTTCCGCCATATCCTGCTGTGTTGTTAGGGTATAGATATTGGTCATTGCTACATGACCATGTCCAAGGAATTGCTGGATGGTCGTCAATGGAGTCGTTTTACCAGCTTATAGCCAAGTGTATGTCTAAGCATATGTGGCATCACCACTTGGTCGGACGTTCTAATACTTCCGCAAATTTGGGATATTTTCTACGGTAGTCGCCTAATGTCCAAATATGAATACTAAGTCGTCTCGCTATCTCCACATCTGTTGTCCCTTCACGTACCCAAACGGGAATAGCCTTCAGTCTTGACACAATAAATTGATCATACTTGGTCAGTATCTTGGGCTTGTTCCTTTTTGGTTTTTCATTATTTTTGCTGATCTTCTCTTCACCTCCAGCACGAAAAAAAGGAACAGCCAACTATCGACCATCCCCCATATGTATCAACTTACCCTGACAACAATCCACACTCCTCTATACGAGCTTATAATATATAGATGTACAAGGACAGCCTCTGGCTACTCTCGTTATAATAATATGAATATCTTTTACCAATCCACTTGTTTATAATCCTTTAAAAACACACCCGTGAGTGGTCTCTCTGCGTCTTTTCCTTCATAGATTGGATCGCAAATTCTAGCAGCAGCATCATTAAAATCCAATGGTAGATTTATCTCTCGACTAGCCTTTACCTGTTCTGGAAACTGATTTGATACCCAGCCAGGATCTACGCTAGTTACAAATATTCGATGCTTTTTATACTCTTTAGACAAGGTTAGGGTCATCATATTAAGCGAGGCTTTTGCCATGTTGGTGTGGACATGATATCCACCTTTTCTTTTCATCTGAAATCGGCCTTCTGCTGCAGATACGTTTACAATAAATCGATTTTGATTAGGACTCCTCATCATAGTATCCTTCAACTTTGTGTTGAGCAAAAATGGAGCGGTCACGTTGATTAGTTGAACTTCGAGCATTTCAACCATGGAAATTTGATGGGATTGAGCTGTCCATGAATTTTGAAACGAATGATTGTGACTTACTACTCCCATTTCTTGATTAAAAAGCTGTAAATTTTGAATATCTTTTGTTTCATTCGTAGATTTATCAAAGTAAGAGATAGTCGTGCTGTTAGCAAGTAGACGTTGGTTGTCCATTATTTGTTTTTGGAGTTCCACTTCATTTAATGTTAATTCCTTATATTCCTCTTGCGACATTCTTACCGTCTGAGCAGCATTATTTATAATGATGTCCATGTAGGGAAACTCTTTATCTATGAAACAGGCAAACATTTCTACCCTTTCAATTTGGCGAAAATCTAATTCGTAGATATGGATGCGATCTTTCCAATTTTCAAAATCAGGCTCTTGAATATAACGCTGTAGTGCATCATACGGAAAACGGGTTGTCAAAATGACTCGTGAACCGTCTCGTAATAGGCGTAATGCTGTATGATATCCTATTTTTGTTCGTCCACCTGTAATCAATGCGATGTAAGATTCTAAATGATGCTTGGCTAGACGTTTTTTTTCATTGTATTCGCCACATGATTGGCACAGCTTTACATAGTGTTCATGAGCTACAATATTTGATTCTTTACAAACATAGCATCTATACTGTCTGCCATTATCGTTTATTTTTTTATATTTTCTCATTTTATCACCTTAATTATTATTTACACATATAATAACATATGGTACAATTTTCTTACACAGTAGCTTAATTAAAGTGCCCGCCTTTCACGCGGGAGAATGAAGGTCTCAATCCTTTCTGTGTATGGTGATAGTTTAATGAAAATACCTTCCCGTCAAGAAGGAGATGGAGGTCTAACTCCTCCTCACCTTTAAAATTACAATAGGATGGTCCTTAATTCTTGCTTTCTTGAGAGTTAGGGACTTTTTTTGTTCTCATTGTATATAAGCTTAATTCTAATTATCGTAGCAAATTGGCATGAAACGTATAGCTGACCTAATAAAGTCGGCTTATATAAATTAAAACTGCCATGTTCTTTCAAACTATAAAATCTATACTTGATAATTTCAGTATTTCTTGTCAGGTAATAAAAAGTTTGATGAACTATTAGATGACTTTGTTACGGTTTATGCAGAAAGACTATTTGAAGAAATTTGATCCTAAACAGTTCTAATGGCTTGATTCACAACTTCCAGGTGGAACATGTATGCCTGGAACAATATGAAATAATTCCGAAATTGACGATAGAATGGAATTAGTACCTTTTGGAATACATAATTTCATAAATCATAAGGGTGTAAGAGCTCCCGGTGGTTGGGCGCATGCTAAAAGATAAGAATAGGGAGTGAAAAAAGTGAGATTGGATGTCAATACAATTGTTTTTCCATTGCCAACCGACGAATTATTAAATGTGGTTGAGCGAAGCTTGAGAGTCTCATTTCCTAAAACTTATAGGTTTTTTATTAAGGAAAATAATGGAGTTGTACCTGTCACAAATGTGTTTAGTTTTAACCATCATGAATATATAATTGAAAAATTTCTTTGTATATTGAATGATATTGAATCTGATCCTATTAATGGATGGTATGATATTGAAGTTATTATTACTCAAATAGGTGATAGATTAACTGATAATGAAGATTTAGTGGGGATGAATGTAGTTCCTATTGCAGCGCTTTTTTCAGGGGATTTAATTTGTTTGGATTTTAGAGAAACGGAAGAGCCTACTATAGTTATTTGGTTTCATGAAGAGTCGGAGGAGTTTTCTCCTATGACACAAAAGGTCGCCTCAAATATATCTGAATTTTTTGAAACGCTAAAAGAGTAGTGTTTTTCTAGTTCATGTTAGCACGTGATGAATAGACTCCACCCAGTGCCGAATAAGTCGGGCGTCTAAGTCCAAGTGGCCTAACTCGAGTAATGCCTTTATAAAGATTTCGCCATTTTGATTATACACACATCAATGCTTAAATTTGATTCCCTAAATCACTCTATTCCGTTACGTTTGAATAGGTCGATTATGGTTAGATATCACCATGATTGACCTATTTCTTGTTATTCTTATTAATTAAATAGAATTTTTTACAACATTTAAATTTCATGTTCAGAAATTTCTTAATGAAAAATGAGTTGGTGAGAGAATCGTGATCTTCTCCACCGACGAATTAAATAGGTTATCATCATTTTGTTCCAGCATATCGTCGTGTGCTTAAAACTTGTATGATTTCTATCGACACGTCGTTAATTTCCGTTTGCTGCTCATTCTCCTGCTCCAGTGTTAGCTTCTGCTATGCGTTGCTCGTTAGTTTATAGAAGTCTATAAGGTTTTTGTCTTTCTAATGTGGTGGTGATTAAAACGTTTGGATTATTACTAGTGATTAGTGCATATTTTATAGGTGCTGTAGGTAGGTTTTCAAATAAAAAACACGCGCTCAAGTGGTATTATCCCCTTCTAGTAGACAAGAGAGAAAAGACATCTGTTAAGATGGACTTAATCTTGTTGAACGGAGGGGATTTTTCATGGCTAAAAAGGGACAATCATTCCGGCAATACTCCTTAGATGTAAAGATGGAGGCAGTCCGGTTGGTGAACGAAGAACATATGAGTATTCGTGAAGTGACGAAACAATTGGACATTCGTAATAAATCCCAAGTGCAAAGCTGGGTGATGAAACATCGAGCGGGGGAGAACCTCCAGCCAACGACCACAAGGCAGGGACGACCCAAAACGAAATTTTCCAGTATGGAAGAGGAGATGGCGTATCTACGGGCGGAGATTGAATATTTAAAAAAGCAGTATCCAAATCTACACAAGGAGTGACGAGGAAAGAAGCGAGGTTTGAAATTATTGAGGGAATGCGAACACGATATTCGTTGAAATGGTTACTTGAATTAGCCCATGTTTCTCGGGCAGGATATTATAAATGGAGAAAGACTCAGCAAACAACCCAGCAGCGTAAGCAAGAAGAAGAGCTTCTGGAATCGCATATGTTGTCGATCCACCGGGTCCATCCCTATTTTGGTTATCTGCGGATGACCGTTGCTTTACGTAGAGAAGGTATCTTGGTCAATCACAAAAAGGTGTACCGCCTAATGAAGAAATTAGGGATCCGTTCCGTCATTCGAAAGAAACGGCGCTTTTTTGGCAAACAGGCATCTGTGGTAAATGCCAACCGATTAGATCGACAATTTCAGGCAGATTCTCCTTTATCCAAGCTGGTTACCGATATTACATACATACGAGCTGGAGAGCGGTTTGTATATCTCTCTGTCATTCAAGATCTGTTTAACAATGAAATCGTGGCTTGGCGTCTTTCGGAACGAAATGACCTTGCTCTAGTTAGCGAGACGCTAGACGTTCTAAGTAAGAACGTGAACATGGAGGGTGTCATTCTCCATTCAGACCAGGGTTTTCAGTATACCTCCAAGCCGTTTAACCGCAAGCTTAAGCGGCTTGGAATGCTTGGGAGCCATTCAAGGCGTGGAAATTGCCTAGACAATGCCTGTATAGAATCCTTTTTCTCCCATCTTAAAACAGAGAGGATTTATTTAACGAAACCCGGAACCCTAGCGGAGGTAGAACAACACGTACGGGAGTACATTTCTTTTTATAATGAAAATAGATTTCAGAAAAAATTAAACAACCGTTCCCCGATTGAATACCGAGAAACGGTTGCTGCTTAAAGATGTCTTTTTAGTTCTGTCTACTTGACAGGGGTATGACCAAAGTGGCGTGTTTTAGTAATCACGAATCTCTCCAATTCAATTCCCCTAAACTCTTACTTCCAGATCTCGTCCGCAATCTCTTTTATGAAAGCAAGCTTTTTCCACTGCTGCTCTTCTGTCAGAATATTGCCCTCTTCTGTGGAAGCAAAGCCGCATTGCGGGCTAAGGCAGATGTGGTTGATGTCCACGAATTGAGTTGCTTCCTTAATACGGTTGATGACCGTTTGCTTGTCTTCCAGCTCACCCGTTTTGGAGGAAACGAGGCCCAGAACGACTTGTTTTTCATCTTTCAGATGCTTAAGCGGTGTAAAATCACCTGCGCGGTCGGTATCGAATTCGAGATAGTAGCCGTCGATGTTATCGATGCCGAACAGGGTTTCGGCTACAGGTTCATAGCCGCCAGAAGATGCCCAGGTGGAATGATAGTTACCACGGCATACGTGGGTTGTAACGACCAAATCGGCTGGAAGATCCTTCACAGTTTCCTGATTCACGCGAGCGAACAGCTTTTTAGTATCTTCCACATTTTCACCCGCATGCTGTCTAGCTTCCCAATAGTTTTTATCACAGAGCATGCCCCATGTGCAATCATCCAGTTGCAGGCTGCGGCAGCCTTCATTATAGAGCGCTTGGATCACGGATTTGTAGGCTTTGGCAATGTCCGTCACCAGTTCATCCAGATTGCTGTAATACGTATCGGTTGATTCTTTATTTTCTCCACGCAACAGCTCAGCCAGGAACTGCGCAGGTGCCGGAATCGTTTGGCGAGCAATGGCATCCTCTCCTGCTACTTGCTTCAGGAATTTAAAATCTTCAATGAAAGGATGACGGGAATGTCCAATTTTACCGGACAAACGTGCGGTTTCCGCTCTTGTTTCCACACCTTGGAATTGGTAGCCGTTTGCAAGCTGTACCTTTTCCACGCCGTCCAGTCCCCACATAAAATCAAGATGCCACCAGGAACGTCTGAATTCCCCATCCGTCACGGCTTGAAGGCCTACGGATTTTTGCTTTTCCACCAGTTTGATAATTTCTTCATCTTCAATCTTTCTCAGCTCGTCCGCAGAGATTTCATTATTTTGAAATTGAATTCGGGCGTCTTTAATCGCTTGCGGGCGCAAAAAGCTGCCAACCATATCATGTCTAAAAGGGGTCACTTTACGTTGGGATGCATTGTCAAGGATGCTGCTCATTAGGGTTATCTCCTTTTTCGCTTCAGTAGTGAAGTTGTTGTAAGAAAGATAACATACATTTTCAGCTATAAGGTAACTCCAATAAACTATAGCTAGTTATAGCCTAAGGCTATATCAAACTTTTTTATTCCCCTATTGCCTCATGCAACGCTTCTACATAGACTGTGGCCAGCTTGGAGAGCGCGACGTTTTTATGGCAAATCCATCCCACATTAATAGACTCATCACACTCCAGGGGGACGGAAATAATTTCGTTACCGTTCAGATCCGCACTAATCACTCCGGTAGAAATGGTATAGCCGTTCAAGCCAATGAGCAGATTAAAAAGGGTGGCCCGGTCATTGACGCGAATGCTTTTGGGGTGCGACAATGTACTCAGAATCTCCTCGGAGAAGTGAAAGGAATTGTACTCCCCTTGTTCAAAAGACAGATATGGGTAAGGATGAAGTTGGTCAATGGTCACGATAGACTGCCGGGATAGCGGGTTATTGGCACTGATAAATATATGCGGCTTAGCCGTAAACAGGCTGTTGAATTGCAGATTTGCATCTTTTAGCAGCTTGTTGATGACTTTGGCGTTAAATTCGTTCAGATACAGGATTCCGATCTCACTGCGTAGGCTTTTGACATCCTGTATGATTTCATGGGTTTTGGTCTCCCGCAAAGCCAGCTCATATTCATCCTGTCCATATTGATTCACCAGATTTACGAATGCATTCACTGCAAAAGCATAATGCTGCGTAGACACAGCAAAATGCTGTGGTGAAGGCTTGGCATCCAAATAGCGACTTTCCAGCAACTCCGCCTGCTCAACGACCTGACGCGCATAACCTAGAAATTCCACGCCTTCCTTGGATAAAGAAATGCCTTTATTAGTACGCTCAAAAATGGTGATATGAATTTCTTCCTCCAGATCGCGAATCGCGTTCGACAGACTGGGCTGGGAAATGAACAACCGCTTCGCCGCCTCATTCATGGAGCCACGATTGGCAACCTCGATGACATATTTTAATTGTTGTAAGGTCAATGCATGATGTCCTTTCCGTTTATTGTTTCTTCTATTATATAATATATGATCACCCTCCTGGAAAAGGGAATAGAAACACCCCCTTAAAATGGTAACATCCATTTCAAGGAGGTGCTTTTCACTGCTACATTAATTAACGAATTTCACCGTTTGTAGCGATCAGCTTTTGATACCAGTAGAAGCTTTGTTTACGAATGCGGCGCAGATCTTTGAGATCAAATTCCTCACGATCCACATAGATGAATCCGTAACGCTTACTGGAGCCCTGATGGGTACTAACCAGATCAATCGCTGACCACGGACAGAAACCGAACACTTCTACGCCGTCTGTAATAGCCAATTGAATCTGCTCGATATGTTTCTTGAAGAAGTCAATACGATAAGGATCGTTCACTACATCTCCTTCTTCCAGCTTGTCAAAAGCGCCCAAGCCGTTCTCTGTCACGATTAAAGGCAGGCGGTAGCGAGAATATATCTGGCGTAATGTGGTTCTAAAACCAACCGGATCAATCTCCCAACCAAACTCTGTCGTTTGCAGGTTGGGGTTCACAGAACCTCGATATGCTCCAGGTTCACCCACAATTTCGTGCTGATCGCCTGTATGTGAAAAATCATTTCCATCATCCAAACTTTCCCCTACGGTTTGGGAGGTGTAATAGTTAAAGGCGATAAAATCTGGATTTCCTTTCGCTAATATATCCATATCCCCTTCTTCAATAACAGGCTCATAACCCTTCTCGACCAAATAGCTCCAGGCAATGTGGTTGTAGCGACCAAATACAGCCATATCCAGGTAAAGCCAGTTGCGAATGGCTGCATAGTTATCAGCCGCCAGCGTATCTTCCGGCTTGGAACTGGCTGGATAAATGACCCCAATATTCGGTGCTGGTCCAATTTTCGCGTCAGGCAGCATCTCGTGACACAACACCATCGCCTTCGCCTGCGCGACTAACATATGATGATTTTGCTGATACAGTACCTTTTGCGGATTTTCCAGGCTAGTATCCAATGTACCAATAGAACCGGGATGGAGAATCAGCATGTTCTGCTCATTAATGGTTAGCCAGTATTTCACCCTGTCCCCAAAGTTTTCAAACAACGTTTTGGCATACTGCTCGAAGGCATCAATCGTTTCCCTTTTGGACCATCCGCCTTGTTGTTCAAGCGCATAGGGCAGATCAAAATGATACATGGTAACAATCGGTTCAATACCATATTTAATTAATTCGTCAATCAATGAGCTGTAAAATGCAATTCCCTTCGGATTGACTTCACCCGCGCCTTGTGGATAGATGCGTGTCCAAGCGATCGAGAAGCGATACGCCTTAAAGCCCATTTCAGCCATCAGAGCTACGTCCTCTTTGAACATATGGTAATGATCACTGGTTACCTTAAAATCAGTCACCCCTTCAACATGGTTAGCCATGTCAATGACAGAGGGGCCTTTTCCATCTTCGTCCCATGCACCCTCTACTTGATAAGCGGAAGTTGAACCTCCCCAGAAAAAATTTTCAGGAAATGCCTTCAATTGATTATGTTTCATGATCTAGTTCCTCCAGTTATCGTTATATCCTTCTAATTTCGCTTCATGTACGTGATGATGAGCTTTCCTGTATTACACCACCAAAGTTAGCAATACTTCATTTTTCTGAACCTGCTCCTGATTGGTCTCAAATACGTCCACTTTATGTTTCGTCAGGGTGACGATGACAGGGGTTACGATTTCGTACCCTGCTTCTATAATCTGCTCTCTGTCAAATTGGATTAACAAGTCCCCTTGTTTTACGATATCTCCCTCTTGAACGACCGGATTAAAATGCTTTCCTTTCAACGCGACGGTGTTAATTCCAATATGAATTAATATCTCCGTACCCGCCTTGGAAGTCAAACCGATGGCATGTCCTGTAGGGAACAGCGACGTTACAACTCCATCTATGGGCGCTACGACCTCACCGATAGACGGTTCAATGGCTAAGCCTTTTCCCATTGCCCCTGTAGAAAATGCCGAATCATTCACTTGGCTCAGTGGTGTCGTCTTGCCTGTGATCGGGCTGTAGATCGTTTCTTTCTTGATGTCAACAGCCTTAGTTGCTGTAACAGCTAGTAGAGGTTCTTCCGTCTTAGTGGTCTCAACGGTTGCTGCCGTCTCCCCCTTCACCTTGCTTTCATAGCCAAAAATAAGAGTCAGCACCGTGGCTACCGCGAACGAGCATGCGATGGCAATTACGTAAACCAAGGTCGGCGTATAGACCGGAATCGCAAAAATGTTGTGAAACACATAAGCCGTCATTTTCACTCCAAAATGTCCATTGATGGCACCGCCTATAGCCCCTGCGATAATGACAATTGGAATGACTCGTTTAAAGCGAAGCACCAGACCATACACAATCGGCTCTGTTACACCCGCCAGCAAGCCTGTAATACTCGTGGAACCCGCAAGGGTTCTAAGTGTTTTATCTTTTTTCGCCTTCAGGAAGATACCGAATGCGACACCAATTTGAGCAAATACAGCCGCAGCCGCCATAGCCTCAATCGGATCACCGCCAACACCGATATTTTGAATCGTGATCGGGGTAAAGCCCCAGTGAAGTCCGAAGACGACCATAAAGGTCATAAAACCGCCAAGCACAATTCCTGATAAAATGCCGCTTACACCGATTAACCATGTCACACCCGAAGAAATCCAATCTCCTACCGTTGTACCGAACGGTCCAAATGCGATGGCAGATAGCGGAACCATAATCATTAAAGCCAGCATCGGAACTAAAAACAGCTGCAAATCCTTAAGAATGATCTTCTTCAAAAACTTGTCTACCAACGCATAGATGCTGATAGATATGAATATCGGAAAAACACTCGCTGAGTAGTTCATCATGACCACCGGTATTCCCAAAAACGATACATCAGAACCTTTGTCCATCAGTCCCGTAAAGTTGGGTTCCAGGAGAGCTGCACCGATCACACCAGCTACATAAGGATTCGCTTTCAGCTTTATACCGAGCGTAATCCCTAGTAAAATCGGCAAGAAGTAAAATACAGCATTCCCGGCAGCAGACAGGATCAGATAGGTATCACTTGTTGCAGACATCCAGCCCAGCAAGGTCAAAACCGTCAAGAGGGCTTTCAGCATCCCCGAGCCTGCCATCGCCGGAATCAACGGGGAGAAGCTGCCGGAAATAACCTCAAAGATTGTGGATATGACGGATGTCTTTTTTCCGCTGGATTCGTGAGCCGTAGAGGCGTCTGACCCAAAATCCATGTTTTTCATGATTTCCGTATATACATAGGCAACATGGCTGCCAATCACGACTTGAAATTGTCCTCCGCTTTCAACAACAGTAATGACTCCCTCGTGTTTCTCAAGCGCTTCTCTTTCGGCTTTTCGTGAATCCTTCAGGTCAAATCGGAGCCGTGTAGCACAATGGACAAGCCCATTAATATTTTCTTCTCCTCCAACGAGACGTACGATATCCTCGCCCATTTTCTTATGGTCCATGTTCATTCTCCTCTGGGGCAGATTGCCTGAAAACAAAAAAATACCTAAACGAAAGGCCTGTATGATCAAAGAAAATGATCACTGCCATTCATTTAGGTATCGCCTGCTTATCAGTAACAATCCTTAAATTTAAGTTGTGAGCCTACTATAAAACACTCCGAAATCGTTTGCAAGCTTTTTTTTAAGCATCAGCCAAATCATTTCTGGAGGTTACACGCTGTATATGAATCGTCAAATACACTTTCTCGTCAATCGACATCGCACTTTCATGCTTTAATTCCAAATATTGATTAATTAATTGGGTACACTGAAAAGCCCTCTCGTATTTTTCTTTGACTTGATCATACAAGAAGTTATCCCCTGAAGCTAATTGCTCTTGTTCATTGCTTAGCAAGCGCTGGGCAAAGTACTGCAAATGAGTAATAAACCGCGAATAATTAAATGAGGTTTCATCCAGTGTAATCTGATAGTAATCGGTTACAATATTGAAAATGTCATCAATGACTTCAGTAATCTCAACCGTTTGTTTCATGCCCTGACCGTCTTGTCTTGCATTAACAAAATGCATGGCAATAAAGCTTGCTTCATGCTCATCCATTTGAATGCCAAATTGAGCATGAATAACGTCCAATGCATTCATACCTATCATAAATTCTTTTTTGTAAAATTTTTTGATCTGCCATAACAGTGAATTTTTAAGTCCCACGGATTTTCTGTATCGAGAGATGGCAAATTGAATATGGTCAATCAACGAAATATAGATATTATCACTAAAAATATCTCCCATTTCTTTTTTGGCGCTGCCTACAATTTCATCCGCCACCTTCAAATACTCTACAGATGTTTCCCCAATGAGATCAATTAATTTTTGCGGAATTTTATCGGACTTTAATACAAAGGTTTTTTCTATTTTTTCTTCATCGACCCTTTGACCATTTTTCTTTTTAAAACCCAGACCGTTCCCTATGACAACAAACTCATGACCTACCTGATTTTCGGCCCGAATGACATTGTTGTTAAATATTTGCCGGATGATCATCTAGCTGCTCACCTCATTGATGTAATAACAAAGTTGGAATAACAAAAAAAACCAAATAACGACTAAGTCCATTAGTCATTATTTGGGTATCGCCTGCTTACCAGTAACAATCCCGAAGGGCACAATGCCCCTCATTCAATTACTCTTACTATACCGCTTTCAAAGCAGAATAACAATACAATCATATCAAAAAACCGCCAAACACTCGAAATCCTTGTGCTCAGCGGTATTTTAAGTTCATGGTTAACGTTCTTTTTCCTTACAAAATACGTCTTTGGCAACCTGAACTGCTGAGGCCGCCCGCGGCCATCCTACGTAAAAGGCTAGCTGTGTAATGACCTCAATCAATTCTTCCTCCGAAATCCCGTTCTCTTTGGCCAGGTTCAGATGATAAGGAAGTTGATTCACATGCTCACCCGCTACCAAAGCAGCAACTGTAATGAGACTCCGTTCCCTAAGAGATAGCTCACTTCTTCTCCATACATCTCCAAAAAGAACTTCCTCCGTATAGCTTACAAAAGCGGGTGCAAAATTACCTATCATTTCACGAACACTCGATCTGATTAATTTATGCTTCATAAGATCATTTGAGCAAGTCCGTTGCCAAAGGACCAATCCTCTAATTCAGTCTCTACCAGCGTCACAAATACATCCTCTGATCTTATCTTGCATTCAATAGATAGGAGTTCGGCTAACGTTTGGTAAAAACTCTTTTTTTGTTCCGTAGTTCTACCCGATCCCATTGTAATTTGGATGTACAGCAGCTTGTCTGTTCTGGGTACATTCAAATAATCGGGACTATAATAAAACTCGCTCTGCTTATGGGCATGAAAAACCTGAAAGTAATCGTTGGGCGGGACCTGAAAATGTTCGATCAAAGCAGTCATAATACAGCGGCTAATGCCAGGCAGCTCCTGCTCTGTGTATTGTTGCTCCGTATAGCCTACTCGTACAAAGGGCATATTCATTCTCTCCTATCCGTTGGGATAAGATGATTGTACTCTCCTTATATTCATCTGTATAATTGAAAATAATCATAAATATATTCAACTTTATCGATGGAGATGAGTTTGTATGGATCTGAAAGAGTTAACTACGTTTCGTACTATTATTGAAGAAGGAACCTTCTCCAAGGCTGCCGCCAAATTAAACTACGCGCAGTCTACAGTCACGAACCAAATTCAGAGGCTAGAGAAAGAGCTGGGATTTCAGCTTTTTAAAAGAGGCTGGGATGCAGAATTAACCGCCTCAGGAAAAATATATGCCGAAGAGGTTGACGAACTTATTCAGCATTGGAATTTTGTAATGGATCAGGCGAGGTCGCTGAAAAAAGAAGAGATTGGCACGCTCCATATCGGTGTAATTGAAACTGTGGCTACTACCGTACTGCCTTTGATTCTACGACAATTTCGGAAGCATAAACCGAATATTACGTGCCATTTTACAGTGGGAAACACGGATACGCTCTCAAAAGCTTTGGTGGACGGCACACTGGATTTTGCAATTTCCGGGGAACCTCACTCGGTACCATCCTTACATTTTGAACCTTTATATCACGAACAAATTGCTTTTATCGTGTCCCGCAGTCATCCCTTCGCGGCAAAAAATGGGCTTCAGCTCGAAGATCTGTATGAGTACCCGCTTATCGTCGGAGGGAAGAACTGCTTGTACCATTTACGACTGGAGAAAGAGCTTTCCGGCTTCCCGTCGATGCCGTTTTTTTATTCCGTCAGTCAAATTTCCTCTATACCCTCATTTGTAAATACGATTCCATCGGTTGGAGTGGTTCTGTCGTCAATGCCTTTGCAGAAGGACCTAGTCACCATCCCTCTCCAGTTAACAGACCCGAATATTCCCATCGGACTATTACAAAACAATCAGCAACCCCAATACCTGACTTCGGCCCGAAGGTTGTTTATGCAGCTGGTTAAAGAGCAGTGGGAAATGACTCCCATTGAAACTGAAAATATTGAAATCCTATAAAAAAACCGCTAAACACATCGTTATACGAGTGTTTAGCGGTTTTGCTATGATAAGGCCAAGAGGAGTTCGGTTCCTCTTTTATTTTATACTCTTATGATACTCGTTATTTCGTTTCAACTGTTTTTTTCCACAGTCCCAGAATGAGCGCGGAAATCACGGAGCCAATCGCCACTGCAAGCAAGAACAGCAAAGCATGGTTGGCAAGAGCTGCTACAAAAATCCCGCCATGTGGAGCTGGAAGATTGATTTGCCAGAATTGCGTCAGACCACCAGCAATCGCTGAACCTACAATACAAGAGGTCAGGACACGCAGAGGATCAGCAGCTGCGAATGGAATGGCTCCTTCCGTAATGAAGGACAATCCAAGTACATAGTTCGTCAAGCCAGATTTGCGCTCTTGCTCGGTAAACTTATTTTTGAAGAACGTCGAAGCTAGTGCAATCGCCAGTGGAGGTACCATACCGCCTGCCATAACAGCTGCCATCATAGCCCCGTTTGTGTTACCGCTGGAAGTAAAGACACCGATCGAAAATGCGTAAGCTGCTTTGTTGAAAGGTCCACCCATGTCGATCGACATCATTCCGCCCAGAATCAGACCCAAAATAACCGCATTACCTGTTCCCAAATTGTTCAGAACATTGACAAGCCACGTATTAATACCACCGAAAATCGGATCGAACAGGTAGAACATAATCGCGCCTGAAATTAGGAGTCCAAATACAGGGTATAACAAGATTGGTTTTAAACCATCCAGAGCTTTCGGCAGACCTGCCAAAGCTTTACGCAGGAAGATAACTACATAACCGGCCATGAAACCAGCTGCCAGACCGCCAAGGAACCCTGCATTGGAGTTTACAGCCATCAGACCACCGACCATACCTGGCATCAGTGCCGGGCGGTCTCCAATGCTCATTGCGATAAATCCGGCCAGTATCGGAATCAGGAAGTGGAACGCACCTGTTCCCCCGCCAATCGTTTGCAGCAGTTGGAAAAGTACATTATCTTCTCCGGCCACTTGTTCAATCAAGAAGGAAATCGCTAACAAGATCCCCCCGCCGACAACGAATGGTAACATATGAGAAATACCGTTCATTAAATCCTTGTAAATTTTACTGCCCACGCTGGTCTTCTCGGCTTTTGACTCTTCAGCGCTGCCTTTACCTTCACTACGGTAAATTGGCGCATCGCCGTTTAGCGCTTTGCGAATCAATTCTTCGGATTTACGGATACCGTCACTTACCGGTCTTTGCAATACAGGCTTACCGTCAAATCTGGCCATTTCGACCTTCTTGTCAGCCGCAACAATGACACCTTTAGCACGACGAATTTCATCCGCTGTCAGTACGTTTTGTGCGCCTTCCGAGCCGTTCGTTTCTACCCGGATATTGACACCCATCTCTTTCGCTTTCTTAATGAGAGCGTCTTCAGCCATAAACGTGTGCGCAATGCCTGTAGGACAAGCGGTCACCGCAACGACAAACTCGTCAGAATCCGGGTTGCCAACGATTACCTCCGGTGTTTGCTGTGCTTTGGCTGCCTCTTTCTTGGCCTCTTTTGCTTTTTTGGCAGCTTCTTCTTCCGCCTGCTTGGTATCAAACAACTCTGTTACTTCATCCGGTGTTTGTGTATTCATCAGCTTGTCGATGAAATCAGTATCAATGAGCAGCCGAGAGAGGGCAGCCAATGTGCGAAGATGTGTATTTGCTGCTCCCTCCGGAGCTGCAATCATAAAGAATACCTTCGCTGGCTCACCGTCCAGCGATTCGAATTCTACGCCTTTACTGCTTTTGGCAAAAACAACGGTCGCTTCATTCACAGCTTTGGTCTTGGCATGCGGCATCGCAATACCGCCACCGATTCCAGTGCTGGATTCGGCTTCGCGTTTGTAAATCATTTCTTTAAACAAGGCACGGTCATTAATACGTCCACTTGCTTCGAGACTGGCGATGAGTTCCTCAATCGCCCCGTCCTTTGTCGTCGCCTGCAGGTCCATGATCATCGTTTCTTTAATCATCAGGTCTGTTATTCTCATTGTTCACACTCTCCTAAGTTCGATCAGCGTGTAGACACACGCATAATAAGCTCATGATGCAGCCGGATTACCGTTTTGAAATCGTGACTTGCGGCCGTAATTGTTCAATTTTCTCTCTTGTAGCCAGATCATCGGAGAACGCAGTTGCGCTTCCGGATGCCACTCCTGCACGGAAGGCTTCGATCGGATCGCCTTGAAGAGCCAGCGTACCCACGAATCCAGCAATCATAGAATCACCTGCGCCTACAGAATTTTTCACCGTTCCTGCTGGTACATTTGCGTGATACACTTCATCTGCCGTAATGAACAAAGCCCCTTCTCCTGCCATGGAAATGAGTACATTTTTTGCACCTGCCTCCAGCAGTTTACGGCCGTAAGTGACAATCTCCTCCTCTGAATGAATAGTTACGCCGAACAACTCAGCCAGCTCATGATGATTGGGCTTAATGAGCAGCGGTTTATGAACCAAAGCCTTCATCAGCGCCTCACCTGTGGTGTCGATGACGAATTCAGCCCCGGTGTCCTGACACACGCGAATCAATCGCTCATAGAAGTCTCCTCCAAGAGATGGCGGGATACTTCCCGACAAGACGACAATGTCATTTTTCTGGAGACCCGCCAGCTTTTGTACCAATGCATCGGCCTCTTGCTCACGAATCGCAGGTCCCAGACCGTTAATTTCTGTTTCATCACCATGCTTGAGCTTAATATTGATCCGTGTATCATCTTCGATCATTACAAAATCAGTTTTAATGGATTCTTCCCGCAATGTATCGTCGATAAACCTGCCTGTGAAACCTCCGAGAAAACCAATCGCCGTGCTGTCTGCTCCCAGTTGGTTCAATATACGTGATACGTTAATTCCCTTGCCTCCTGGCAGTTTTAGATCACGTTTCATTCGGTTCAAATCACCGAGCTTCAAATCGTCAACTTCCACGATATAATCAATGGAAGGGTTCAGTGTTACTGTATATATCATTGTTATCCCTCGATTATCTTAGTTTTCTGAGCTATGGATCGGCGTGAACGTTCTGGCACCGACTCAGTAATAAGGATAGCTTCCTTGAGATCGAATAGTTTGGCGAACGTTACTTCTCCAATTTTGCTGGAATCGGCCAACACATATGTTTTGCCGGACAGCTGATGGGCACGCCGCTTGATCAGCGCCTCTTCAGGATCAGGAGTCGTATACCCCATCTCCACATCTACCCCGTTCGTTCCCAGAAAGCACTTGTCGAATCGAAAATTGTCCAGATTCTGTAGGGCAATACTCCCGATTACGGCTTTGGTATGAATTTTCATCATCCCTCCCAGTAGATAGCTTCTAATTCGTTTGCTTACCAGTGCTTCTACGTGGGAGAGACCGTTTGTCACGACCGTCACGTCTTTAGCTTCAATGTAAGGAATCATCGCCATCGTTGTTGTTCCCGCATCCAGATAGATACATTCACCATCCAAAATTTCTTTAGCTGCCATACGGGCGACTGCGTTTTTTTGTTGAACGTTTTTGAACGTTTTTTCTTCCATGCCGGGTTCCTGACTTTTCTGATTCAGCAAGGTTGCCCCTCCATGAATCCGCTTTAACAACTGACGGCCTTCAAGATCTATCAAATCACGCCGAATCGTTGACTCAGAAGCTCCCAAGAGATCAGCCAATTCCTGCAACTTTACAACACCACGTTCTTGTAAGCGCTGTATTATTAACTTGTATCTTTCTTCCGTCAGCATCTTCATTCCCCCAACTGTTCTTATCGTACCACAAACCTAGCAAAAAACAATCATTTTTCTTCAAAAAGATTCAAAAAAATTCATTCCAACTTCATTTTTTTACAAAATGGTGAATTCCTACTCTAATCAGCATGATTGCGTTTACATTTTAAAGAAATTTCATCTGCTTTTATGTAAATTCATTCTTCTTACATGGAAATTCAGCAGTAAACGTTCAAAAACGTTCTGACACTTCAATTAGCACTATTTTACCATTCTACGTACCATTCGTCCCAACCTTATTTAGTCAGAAAAGAGCTAATCACCAGGACTTCGTCCTCAGTATTTAGCTCTTTGGACGCTTAACGTCCCTGACACTCACTCCTTAACGATTCCAATAACGAAACCATCATATCCCTTGCTCCCCACGGTCTGAATGGCTGTAGCTGTAATTCTCGATTCCTCAGCCAGCAAATCATAAAACTTTCTTACGCCCTGCACACGAGGGTCTGTGCTGTAAGCTTGAATGATCTCCCCTTCACGGACAACATTGTCCCCGATAATAACGGTGCCAGAACGTGAAAAACGAAGTGCCCACTCTAGATATAATGGATTATTGGGTTTATCCGCATCAATAAAAATGAGATCAAAAGGTGCAACGCTCTCATCCTTCATTTGTGTCAACTGCTCCAATGCGTCTCCCTCTCGAAGTTCCACCATTCCATCCAACTGAGCCAACGATATATTCGACCGAGCGATTTTAGCATGAACCGGATGGGCTTCCAGCGTAACTATTTTTCCATCTGTCGGCAACGCCCTACCCAGCCAGATTGTACTGTAGCCTCCCAAGGTACCAATCTCCAACACACGTCGTGCACCTTGCATTTGAGCTAAGATATTTAATAGCTTTCCCTGATTAGGCGACACATCATGCGGAGGTAATCCTGCCTGTTGGTTAGTTGCCAATACCTTTTCCAAGACAGCATCATGCGGAATAAGACGCTCCGAGATATACTGATCTACTTGTTCCCACGTATTCGTTGAATGCATTTGCTCCACTCTCCTTTGGCTTTAACTTACAATTTGATTGTAAATGAATTACTATTATAAAAATAATATATGTTTTTGTTCTATTCATAATTTAAATGTATGAGTTAATCAGAAAGGAGTCCGGTCTTGAACCTGCATGCATTACGCTTATTTCACGTGGTCGCCTCTACAAGGAGTGTGACACGTGCCTCTGAACTATTAAATATTAGCCAACCTGCGATAACAGCCCAGATTAAAAAATTCGAAAAAGAAATATCCCTCACACTGCTCGTGCCCATGGGAAGAGGGATTACCTTAACCGATGCTGGTGAAAAGCTTGCTGTTCTCGCCAAACGGCTTTTTGCTGTCGAACAGCAAATCGAACAATTTTCACAGGATTATCGTGACGGAGCCCATGGTCATATTCGGCTGGCTGCTACTTATTTACCGGCTCATTTCCTCATTCCGGCCTGGATCGCAAAATTCAAACAGCAATATGAACAAGTTGAAATGACGATTCATACCACGAACTCCAATGATGCCTTGCAGCATCTATTGAATATCGAAGTAGATTTGGCGATCTATGGAGGACTGCCTGAGCAGTACTCCGATACGATTCAGACCGAAGAATTGTTTCGTGATGAGCTATGGTTTGTAGTAGCGCCGGATCATCGGTATGCGAATCAGCAGGTTTCATTATTGGAAATGATGCAGGAGCCCTTTGTTATGCGTGAGAAGGGAAGCTCGACACGAGAGAGATTGTTTTCCTTATGTCGAACCTACAATGCCCCTGCTCCCAAAGTCACACTTAACTTCACAGGGCTGCATGAGGCGATTACCGCAGTGATTGCCGGTTATGGTGCAAACTTTGTGTCCTCACTAGTCGTGCGTGAATATGTAGAACGCGGTGAGCTATGTCGGGTATATGTGGAGGGTGTCCAGCTTCTCAATTCAATCGCTATTTGTACTCGCAAAAATGAGCCACTATCAGCGGCTACCCAGAATTTCATCCAGCTTATTCGCAATCATTCTTGATAAGCATAGGATACCTGTGTACACTTGCACCTTCTTTTAATAACAAGAGCCATGACTGCGTGCATACCGCATTCATGGCTCACCTTGTTATGATAAATATTCACCCTCAATCATCTTCTCCAGGTAATCTCCCGGCTGCGCAAGAAACTCAGCAAAGCTGCATACATCCGCATATTCCTGATGTTCTTCATCGTAATAGCCCAGACACTTGTGCTTGGGATTCCACACCAAAAGGATATCCGAATAGTTATCTACTTCTAGAGACAAACGCAACAGCTTTTGCCGACCTACTTTCATTTCAACCGTATCTATGAAAGAGAAAAACTCAACAAATTGGATACCTAAATCATTTTCTGGCAGGTCTACACGGCGCTGGTCTCCCATTAGAAAGGCTGTAAGATCCTTCGGAAGCTTGTAGCTTTTTAAAGCATGTTGTTTATTCTCCAGATTATGAAACGCTGGCGGTTCCACAGACTTTAGATATTCGGCCATTTCCACGTTCTTATTGCTAACAGCAATCGTATATGCCCGATCTCCACCTTTTTCTGCCAGTGTCACGTCAGCCCCATGCTCTACTAGGTACTTAACCATCGCAAAATCATTATTTCGTGCTGCTACAGTTAAAGGAGTCGCTTTATAGGGATACACCATATCAGAGGCATTGTAATTAATATCTGCACCATGCTCCAACAGTAGTGCTACAGTGTTCAGGTCATGGTTACTAACTGCGTTGCGCAGCGTTGCTCCCCCATGCTGCTTTATATCGAGGCCAAGTTCGTGAATCAGCGGGATATTCTTTTTATTGCCATAATAGGCTTGCTCATAGGCACCAGATTTGACTTGATTTTTTCCGTCCAGCTTGGCACCATGGGCCACCACATAGCGGACAATCTCTTCTGAGCAGTAGCGAACAGCTGTTAAAAATGCAGGGCGATCTTTTGCATTGAGTTGAACTCCCTGCTCCACCAACAGCTTTAACACGTCCATTCGCTGAGAAATAAGCGCAAGGTCTAATGGACTTAACGTCGTATGTTTGCTGAGTTTAATTTCTTGTTCTATATCCCAGCCTTCGGTCAGCGCTTGGCGTAATGCCGATATATTGCCTTCTACAATATGCATTGCGATTTCGGGAAGAACGTCAAATTTGCCAATATCTTTTAATTGGATCATTATATACCCTCACTCTTTATGTATCTATTATCATGTAAATCTATTTTATACCAATCTCCCCTTTACATAAATCCGCCTGACTTCCCAGTTTATTCGCTCACTTTTAATGCAAACAAGTGAGTAGTATAGGTGAAAGTACCTTAGAGAAGCTATAATTGTATAGTATTATGATTCTGTATACTCGATGCAACGAAAAGGAGAACATATGAATAGCATTCAATACTTATCCCAATTCAATTTGCTACATAGTCTCTCACGAGAAGATTTGATTGAAATGGATCAAATGACCTCTATTACGACTATACAAAAAAACACATTTATTCAAACCCCGGATACCTTCTCCAAGGGGCTTTATTTTGTGAAAAGGGGAAAGGTACGTCTCTACAAGCTGAATGCCGATGGGAAGCAGTTCACTTTGGATATTCTCAGTGAGGGAAATGTATTCGGTGAAATGGACATGATTTCGCTGGGGACACGGGACATGTACATAGAAACGATAGAAGAATGCGATATCTGCTTGATGGACACAGACCGATTTGAACATTTTTTAATCCAGCATCCCCGGTTTATGATGAACATGATTCAGGTACTAAGTGACCGGATCTCAGGAATGAGCAGTTTAGCCCAGCATCTGGCTTTGGGGAATTTACAAGATAAAATTATGTATGTTCTTTTAAAATTATGTGATCAATTTGCCCTTCAAAGTCATGATGAGTATTATAAAATTGATTTTCCGCTTTCTCACCAGGAAATAGCGAATTTGGTTGGGGCCACCCGTGAAGCTGTAACAACCGCTCTACAGGAGCTTGTCAAAGAAAAGGCCATTAAAACCGGTTTTAAGACAATTTATATCCATCGCAAAAAGCTAGTCAAGTTGTAAGCTACATTACATCTTTCCTCCTGACAAAAGAATTATCGTATACCTACCAGCAAATATACGATATGGAGTGATGAAATGTTACACCGCAAAGGAGCTCGCAAAAGAACAGATATCCCTACTGATGTACTTCAACTGCTACAGCAGGGACAGCTTGAGACCGTGAATCTTACCGAATGGCTGGCTGTGGATCATGTTGTTCTTCTGCGGAACGCTCTGGATGAGTTTGGATTGCAGCGATCATTCAATGTCTTCTTGACTGAATTGGATCATCTGAAGGAAAAAAAGATCATGAAAATGATACCCGCAATAGCACAGGCGTGGCTTCATGTGTTTGAGCAACAAGCGCTAGAAGAACGTACTCGACTCTTTGACGCGATGGCCTCCCATCTTTCAGACAGCATTCGCTGCTGGGCTGCCTACATCATCGGGATTGATTCCCGTTTAAGTCTAGAAGAAAAATTAGCTGGCATTCGACCATTTGCAGCGGATTCCCATTTCGGAGTACGTGAAATAGCCTGGATGGCAATGAGAGAACCTATATTCTTGCAACTGGATGAGGCGCTTGCGCTGTTAAACAGCTGGGTGCGAAATGAGGATGCTAACATACGTCGTTTTGCTATTGAATTAACCCGGCCACAAGGCGTTTGGGCCAAGCATATCCCTGAACTAAAAGAACATCCCGAGCTGGCCCTTCCACTTTTGGAAGCGGTTCAATCCGACCCAGTCAAATATGTTCAAGACTCGGTGGGCAATTGGCTGAATGATGCCAGCAAAACTAACCCGGAATGGGTAACTCAGGTTTGTGATACATGGCTGATGACTTCTGATACAAAGGAAACGAAGCGAATAGTAACTCGGGCCCAAAGAAGCTTGAACAAAATGAAATAAATCGAAGACTCCTCCCCATCCAATCCATATCTAAAATATTCACATAGACTATGAGATACATCTGGAATATTAGGAGTGGAGGAATTCCTATGTCTATTATCCGAATCTATCTGGAAGCTGACAGTGTTGTATCTGGGAACGTTGCAGCGAGACGGGTTAACGACACTTTCTCCTACTAATCTAATCATATATACTGGCTTATTAGTTGGCGCTACCGTAGTTGTTGAGGTGATCAATTTTAACACCAGCGCTTCCTCAACTTCTGTCAACAACGTCACAGTGACGACCACAATAAACGACTGAGCTACGTAAAACAGGACAAACGCCTCTTTTTTATGATTTTATAAAAGGGTAAAATTCCCTTTATAAATATGAAACAGAGGGAGTTATTTCCATGCAATTCAGTTTTGCCTATTTTCGATTTTATATTGTTACACTTATAGCACTATTCATTCTTACCAGTTGCAATTCCAAAAATGCTGTAACTACAGTCCACACGAATTCTAATGTAGACAATACGACTCATAATACAGCCGTTGTGGACAAAGAAAGTCAGCCTGTCCCACACGTTACAGAGTCGTCGGCTCATACCGTTACCTCGGATAAGGATCTTGTGGCTCTCACCATTCCCGCTGGCTGGCGTAAATTTAAACAAGGACAACTGGATTCGGTGCTTAGTGTTTGTGACAAAGAAAAAAAGAACGTAGGTCTGGTTTTCCGTGTCCCCAAGTCTGCTTTTGCAAATAATATGACGCTCAACGAATTCGTACAGCAACGTGAAGAAATCTCCGCACTGGGCCTAGAAAACTTTAAGGCTGTGGATACTAACCCAATCCAGATTGATTCCACAACCGCCAGAACAGCCGATTATAGTTGGAATTTCAAGGGCCAACAGGTCTATTACTTCAGTGCCATGTTTGAGAGCAAACAGCATTATCTTCAAGTATTGATCTATTCAAGGGGAGGCTCAGCTATAGAAAAACATCACGAATTTGCGACAATAGCCAGCTCCTTGAAAATATTAAGCGATTCACAAGTTGAGCCTGATCTTCGTTCAACAACTATTTTAAAAACTTTTAAAAGCGAAGATGCCCAGCAACGAATCCGTCTCCCTTATGTATGGAAGTCTGGTTTAATTCTTAATCCAGATGCATTAATTCAAGCCTGGTATGAAAAAAACGATGCGTACATGGCGGTCATCAAGGATTGGAAATCTGAACTGCCTTATGAGAAATCCTCAATGATCACATTAAAAGAATACGCTGAGTTTTCAGCTCAATTAGTACTTAAAAGGTCTGGAAAAGGGATAATATTGACGGGACCAATAAAGGTCAATATTAACGGGAATCAAGGTTTGCAATACGAAGTATGGACAGAGAGCGATAAAGTGAAAGTTGTATATTTAATCACTTATTTGGAGCATACCGATTCGTTCTCTCAAATTATTTTCTGGACAAGAGCAGATTATTACGATGATCAAAAATCTGAATTTCAAAGATATACCAAAACATATAGAGAAGAAGAAATATAGATATAACAAAATCCGCCAAACACTTAGGAATCTTGTGTGAAGCGGATTTTTCTATATGACTTTCGCAGATTGAAGTCTTAAAGCTTCTCCCAATTAGTATACAAAGATGTTACTTGTATTTCCTTTATTTTTTGTGGGCTAATAAGAGATTAACTATGGTATCCAGTTGAAGCTCCAGCGAATAGGGGTCTTCCATCACAAACTCATCCCCTTTATTGCTGAATGAACCGTACATGTACACCTGTCCTTTTTTTACAGCCGGAAGACCTTTCCATAGCTCACTATGCAGGATCTGATTGGCCCCCCTCATCTTTTGAGCCATATACAAAAATATGATCTCCCATATACTCGGGTAAAACCTCAAGTGAAATATTTTCAAATCCCTCTTTCATATTCAATGCTTTCTTTGTGGGTGGCAGCTTTAGCATTTGATATATGGTTGGGCTTCCGTAGTTGCCGCCTTTCGCCGCCAAAACATATATGGATTTATTGGCGACTTGTACGATCGAAACCGTCTCTCCATCTTTAATGATACCGTCAATTTTGGTTCTGGCCTCTGCAACTTTCTTCTCATATTCAGCGATCCACTGCTCGGCTTCTTTCTGTTTGCCAAAAATTTCACTGATTCTGCGGAATTTATCCAGTGGTCCCGCTGTAGATTCACCCTCCCAATACGGCAGGAACACAGTCGTTCCTATCTTTTGGTAGCTGTCGATGTTCTTTTCAATTGAGCCGATAATTAAATCGGGTTGCAGAACGGTCAGTTCCTCCAAATCCATAGGAAAATCCCCGAGATCTTTGATTCCGGCTAACTTCTCCTTGGGATATCCCGATGGATCAATCCAAGCCTCATTAAGCATATAGCTTCTGACCCCTACTGGAATAATCCCCAGTTTTAAAAGATGACCCATATACTGATCCGATGCCACTCGTTTCGGGTTTGCAGGTACTTCTACATCGCCTTTTAGTGTCTTAACCGTTCTTGTCTGCGTTTGTACTGCCGCTTGTCCATCGCTGTTAGATGTTGCCACTGTATGATTAGCCTTCGTCTGCGAGCTTCCATGTGTATTCGTCGAAGCTGAGCAGGCCCCCAGCATCAATGATAAGCACAACATGATCATCATAGCCGTCATTTTGCCTCTACCGTGCATGAAAAAATCCCCTTCCGCATGATACCGATATTGATAATCAATATCAGTATAACGTGTGAAGGCTGTCCGCTGAAGGGCATATTTAAGCTTCGTTTGGGGCATACCTGATCTTGTCCCTGGATATGCTGCTGCCGTCCTTTTTTGAATCGTATAGGAGATAGTCCCTTATATTTCTTGAAGCTGCGACTTAATGAATGCGCATCTGGATATCCCACACGCTCTGCGATCTCCTGCAAAGTAGCATCCGTCTGCATTAGCAGCTCTGCCGTCCGATTCGCCCGTATCTGACCCAAGTAATGAATTGGACTGGTATGCATTTTACTTTTGAACAGCCTTGATAAATGTCCGGTACTGCACTCTAGGTCCTCCGCAATAGATTCTAGTGTTATAGGCCGACTAAAATGCTCACGAATATAGGTTACAGCTTGCGCTACCAAGTCAGGCTTAAGGGGCTGAATACCTTGTCGATCCAGTTGGTGTAACAACTCGAATACAAAATGATGAAACAAAGCTTTGACATGCAGTTTACCAAGTCCCGATCCCTTATGCCATTCTTGCTTCAACAGCTTCACTTTATCATACAGGGGCAGCGGGTAATGAGGTGCGAAAGCATACTGATTCTGAAAGGGATTTTCCCTTTCCAGCAATTGTGCGACCTCCTTACGACCAGACAGGGCCAAAGTTGCCTTGTACAGAATAATGTAATATTCAAATACATCCTCCGTCATGACGCTCAGACAGATTCCTTTCCCCCCATGCAGGACATGAAAACGATCCACCCTATGAACACTGTCATCCAGCCATACCCGTGCACTTCCGCGCACCGTATATAAAAACGCACTGACCGGAAGTCTATAGCTCCGCAATTCTTCCCCTTTTTCCATTTTCTTATGGCGAACATCCATCACCTGTATAAACACATGATTCCACAATACAATGTGATCGTTCAACTTCATTACTACCGCTCAGCCCCTATCCAAACCGATGTGTTGCTTATCCCGCCCAATTTATTAGAATAAATTTATTATAATTGATAATCATTCTCACAAGCAATCATTACGTCTAACTTCCTCTAGATCGTCAAAGCCGCTGATTATCCCCCTATGCAAATATAAGAAAAAGCCCTGTAAAAGGGCTCTCTTTCTTGTGATGCATTCTATTGTCGCTTAAAGTTCTACCTCTATGATTAGGTTCCAAATCGTTTGCGATACCCGCACTTTCGGCACAACTCTTCTACTGCTTCTCTTCTGGAGAATCCAAAGTACAGACGGTTTGCACGCTCACCTTCCACGATCTCGGAAAAAGTTTGCTCATGCACATTTCCTAAGTTAATGACACCTTCTCCATCAAGACAGCAAGGGACCACTGTTCCATCCACCAAAACCGCCGCCTGACTGCGAAGCGCGTGACAAAAGCCTTTTCCGTCATCTTCCGGAGCACTCAGGCTAGGCCATTCAAATTCGTAGTCCTGATTCAAATATACATTAGGAGCGATTTTGACCCCACTGCCCGGTATTACTTTTTCCTCAATCCGATAATCCAGTCCAAACTCTTGCTCCAATTGCTCCAGTGTCTCCCGGTTGCGCTGACGCTGCACATTAGTCAAATTATCTTGAGTCAGATTCCAGAGACGGAAGGAAATAATGATATTGTGCTTCACAGCTTCTCTGACAAACGTGAAAATATGACCCAAATAACCTTCTCGATCCACAGAACCTTCATGCCCGTCAAAACTATGAAGAGAAAAATTCATCTGCCGTAAGGCTGGCTGACCAAGCAGCTTATGTCCGGTCTTCGGCAGCAAGGTACCATTGGTGGTAATGTTGACCTTTAAGCCTTTCTCATGCGCACTCTCCAGCAAAAGATCAATTTTGGGATGGAGCAAAGGCTCTCCTTTTACATGCAGATAAATGTAATCCGTATGCGGCTTGACCTGATCAAGCACATTCCGAAAAACTTCCGGATCAATAAATTTTTTGACACGTTGTGTCTGAGGGCAAAAACTGCATGCAAGATTGCAAATGCTTGTGATCTCAATGTATACCTTCTTAAAAGTCTTCAACATGATTTCCCCATTCTAACCTTCATCCTGAACATTTGGTTTATGCTCACTAATCTTATGATTATAACGGGTTATGAACGAGAGGTAAACTCTGCGGATATTTTCTATTGACCTTAGGTCTGACCTAAGGTTTATAGTGAAGTTATTCAATTATCAATTATGAGTAAGGAGACCTATCATTGAAAAAACACATAACGATCAGCCAGCTTGCTCAGCTCATGAATGTATCTGTACATCAGCTGCGGTATTTTGAGGAAAAGGGGATCCTTTATCCGTTATACACAGATGAAAATCAATATCGAATGTACGGACTTCATGAAATTTATCAACTTTCCCATATTTTAATGCTACGTAAACTAAACATCCCTGTCGGTCAAATTGAAGAATGTATGACTTCCTATACTGCCGATGATTACAACCAGCTTTTAGAACATTCGTTACAGAAGGTACAGGATGAAATCGCTAACTTAAAGTTGCTCGAACAGTTTATTCACAAAGTGCTAAAAGAACATTATACCCTTACCCAGCAAAACAATGAGTATCGACTCAAGCTGCAGGGCACTCGACATTTAAAGCTGTGGTTTGCATTGGAGAGTGATCAAGAACTCACGGCTAGGAATCTATTTGAACAGCGGCCTGCCCCACCACAATTATTTGAAAATGATCTACATTATCTATCTGATTCTGGAGAGGTGAAGCTATATTATGAAACGACATCAGGAAAAGCTGACTATATTCTGGAAGAAGGCAGCTATCTTTACAAGCACTTCTCCGCCACTGAAGACGCTGAGATAGAACACCAAGTCCAACAACTGGAGCATTATGCGACCCAGCACCACTATGAATGCTTAAGCAAAATCATTGTGGTGGAAAAATCCTATCTATCCATATTTGACAGCAACGAGCTGCAATATGAGATTCAAGTACAAATTTCGGATGTGCAGGAGGCGTTACATGAGTCCACAATCCTATGACATTGTTGCTTATCAAGAGCAAGACCATGAAGCTGTATGTAAGCTCTTAGTGGAATCGTTTAAAGCAAAATTTCAAGCTCTTGTTGCACTGGAGGATCAAGATATACAGCGTTTATTAATGCAGGTTTGGGTTCAAAATGCTAATTCTATATCTATGAAACAATTTGTCGCCAAAGAGAACGAAGATGTTGTTGGTGTCCTTTCGCTCAAATGGAAGGCTCCCTCCTCTTCACTTCCTATAGCCAATCTCATTTCTTTGGCTCCGCTTATAAAACAGTTTGGCTGCTTTAATGTATTTAAATTTTTGACAGGCATGCATGCGCTGGAATATAAGCCTGCCATAGATGAGTGTTACATAGATCATTTGGCGATTCGCTCAAGTCATCGCAATCAGGGGATCGGGCGACGTTTTTTAGCTTTCGCACAGCAGTTTACGGTTGAATCCGGTTTCCATGCGTTGACACTTCATGTAGCACATAAGAACCAGCAGGCTATTCGTTTGTACCACAATCTAGCGTTTGAAATAGAGCAGTCCCAATATAATTATTGGCGGCATTTTTGGTTCAAGGAGCCTGTATGGCATCTAATGAGCTGGAAAGAACGAAACTGCAATCGAGGAGAGAACAGCATTGAACAAAACATATAGGCTTACCCTTGGTATTGTGGCAGGTCTGGTTGTTGCCTTGATATTGATTGTTTTATATCAAAATTCCTACAAGATGACGGAAGAAAAAATACAAATTGCGACTCCCAAAGGAGTATTAACAGGTACACTGGCTTTGCCTAAGAACTACTCGGGAAAGATTGGACTGGTTGTTTTTGTCCATGGAGATGGTCCAATCAATGACACCTATGATGATGGATACAAACCACTGTGGGAAAGGTTCGCTTCTAAGGGCTATGCTTCCTTATCCCTGAATAAGCCCGGTATTAACGGCGCTCCAGGCAATTGGCTGGAGCAGAGCATGGAGGACCGGGCACAGGAGATTCGATATGCAGTTGACTGGGCCAAAACCTTACCGATGATTGATAAGCACAAAATCGGCCTATGGGGAGCCAGTCAAGCTGGCTGGGTCATTCCGAAAATCGTTAAAGAGGAGCATGATATTGCATTCAGCATCCTTGTATCGCCGGCCGTGAATTGGATTACACAAGGGCAATTTAACACCAGGAAAGAGTTGGAACAAGAAGGAGCTAGCCCGCAGCAAATTAAAAAGAGACTGGACTACGACCAAAAGATTCTACAACTACTGAAAAAACATGCTTCCTATGAAAAGTACCTAAGCATGGCCGATCCTGAGAATATAATTCCCAAAGAAAGATGGAGCTTTATAGGCAAAAATTTTCGTTCTGATTCTACGGAAGAATTAAGCTACTTAAAATCCCCAGTACTCTTGGTTCTGGCTGGAAAAGATATGAACGTAGATGTAAAAGACACCGAGCGAGTATATCGCCAAAAGATATCTCCAGAGCTGCTGTCTGTCATTCATTTGCCTGAAGTTGACCATTCCATGATGAATGAACAAATCGCGCATTCCAAGTCCCTAACCTTCTTAACAGCCATATTTGCCCCAAGACAATTGGTGAATAGTGAGTACCTGAAGATTCTTGCCGATTATGTCAGTCAGCATTAAACAATGATATTCTTTTTTTCCATATTTCTTTGGAATAGGCTAATGAAAAACCCATCGAAAAGATTCTTTCTACACCTTTGTCCTTGACTCTTTTTATGGCTTCATAAATAACGGCTTTTCCAAGCCCCATTTTTCTATACTTCGGTATCGTACCTTAGGACGTCGTTTCTTTCCCATCCTGCAAGATGTACCCTCTTTTTTTCAAAAGCTCCTTCAGTTGCTCTCCATCCTCGTTTACGATTATATCTAAAGTAGCTACATTCTCACCATGTAAAGTTAATTTCAATTCAATTCAGCATAATCTATTAATTCATTTAGAAATTCATTTGAAGGAACTCAACTCATTTGTAAAATACGAACTGCGTTGAAACAACGATCAAAGTACACTCACAAACAATGGGTTGCTATTTATAATCAAACTCGATAAGCGCTCATTCAACCCTTACCTGTCCTTGGTTAGGCTGGGAACAGATCTATGAATAACAAAAAAAACGGCATTTCTGCCGTTTTTTCTAAAGAATGGACTCTCAGGGACTCGAACCCTGGACCAATTGATTAAGAGTCAACTGCTCTACCAACTGAGCTAAGAGTCCATATAAAATTATGGTGGAGCCTAGGGGGATCGAACCCCTGACCTCATCGCTGCCAGCGATGCGCTCTCCCAGCTGAGCTAAGGCCCCGTCACATGTAAATGAATTAACGTTTCAAGCGACTTCTATATCATATAAAATATTCGACCCTGTGTCAATACTTTTATAAAAAAATATAATCCTCTTCCCACCGAGGCCCTAAAAAGATACAGTCAGCGATCAGTCGCTGTCTGTATCTTTGGATAACAGTGTTTTCAGTTCCTTCATAAACATATTGATGTCTTTGAACTGCCGATAGACGGACGCAAAGCGTACGTAGGCGACTTCATCCACAGGATAAAGCTGTTCCATGACTAGCTCACCAATCTGCTGGCTATCCACCTCTGTGGCTGCTGTGTTGCGAATAGCGTTCTCCACCTGAGATACGATCAGATCGAGCTGCTCGACTGAAACTGGACGCTTCTCACAGGCTCGAATGAGACCGCGCAGCATTTTATCACGGCTAAACTCTTCACGGCTGCCATCTTTTTTGATGACCATCAGTGGGGTCTCTTCCACCATTTCAAAGGTGGTAAAACGCCTGGCACACTGTTCGCATTCGCGACGGCGGCGGATGGACTTATTATCATTCGCTGGTCGCGAATCCAACACTTTCGTGCCATTGTAGGCACAATACGGGCACTTCATAATCTCATCACTTCCTTTTTCCAATAAATTCCCGGAGCTTTTTAGTAATAATTTTGTCGAAACGGATCATAATATGTTTACCACGTCGCGAGGAGGTGAACAACAATGGCACAAGGAAACAATGGCAACTCCAACAACCTGGTAGTCAGCAGATCCTCCGGTGCTCTGGAGCAAATGAAATATGAAATCGCTCAAGAGCTGGGTATCAGCATTCCTCAAGATGGATACCAAGGCAACATGACTTCCTATGAGAACGGTTCGATCGGGGGCTACATCACAAAACGCCTCGTAACGATCGCCGAACAACAATTGGCAGGTCAATACCAATAATCTCGGTAATAATCAAGAAGTAATACGAAAAAGTGTAGGGATAGGCTGCTAAAAACAGCCTGTCCTGCGCTTTTTTCATTTTAAAGCGAAAAGGCTCATATTGTCATTACCTGTCACTTAAAACTCATTATAAATTTTTGTATATTGCCTGTAATAGTAGATGACTCGCTGTACATAATGCCGTGTCTCACCAAAAGGGATTTGCTTAATGGACTCTTCTTTGCCATCCCACACCCCTTGATCCAGCCACTCCTTAACTTTACCTGGACCAGCATTGTATGCCGCTACGATGACCACAGGATTATCCTGAAACTTCATAGACAGGTTATGCAGATACCAGGTTCCCAGCTCAATGTTGGTGCCAGGCTCGTGCTTTACACTGTCCAGCGGGACCTTCTGAATCTGGGCACTGTCCATAATCCAATTGGCGGTATTCGGCATAATCTGCATAAGCCCCAGTGCACCCTTGTGTGACTGCTTGCTGGTTTTAAAGTTTGTTTCCACACGGATAATAGACGCCACCAAAAATGGGTCCACTTCATACGTCTGTGAATATTGCCGAATTTCATCCTTATATTGAATCGGGTAAAACCATGACATCCAATTGGAATTGAGGAACAGAATCAGGACAAATCCGACAAACAAAATGAGCAGGACTCTTTTCTTACGTAAAATGTTCATGCAAGTCCCTTTCGTTGCCAAAACTGATCAATTTGCCGCTTCGTCTCAGTCTGTGTTCCGCTATTATCAATAACAATATCAGCCAAACTTTTTTTCTGCTCGATATCCATTTGTGCGGACAGGCGGAGCTCTGCTTGCTCTTCTGTCAGACCGTCTCTAAGCATCAGACGTCGGAGCTGAATATCACGTGGTACATATACAACCATAATTTCCTCGTACAGGCTCTCCAGCCCAGACTCATACATTAACGGGATATCTGCCAAAACAAGCTTGTCCGGCTGCTCCCGTTCATAAGCTTCCATGCGCAGACGCATTTCCTCACGAATAGCAGGATGCGTAATATCGTTAAGTGCCTGTCGCTGAACAGGGTCTCCGAATACAATCTCTCCCAGTCTTTTGCGGTGCAGGGTTCCGTCACTGTTCACTATAGCTTGTCCAAAATGCTGTATGACCGCCGCCAGCACCGGATGCCCCGGAAGCATGACTTCCCGGGCAATGGCATCTGCGTCGATCAGCAGCGCACCCTTGGCGACCAAAAGAGCCGACACGGTGCTTTTTCCGGTAGCGATCCCTCCGGTTAATCCGATATTCATGCTCTTCACCTCATAACAGCTTCAATATGCCCATCATAATGAGTAATAATGCCGGCAATACACCGAGCGCCTTCATAAATCGAAATGCTGACAGGAAGAATCCTGCCTTCATACCAGCAATTAAAAATACACCACTGAATAACGTAATAGCCAGCGCAGTAGACAGGGGCTGAAAACCAAGCATGGCTGCACCTAATCCTGCTCCGAACGCATCGACCGATAATGCAATACCTAACCAAACCGCTTCGGTAGCAGATATACTGCCGGAACGGTCCATATCTGCAGCAGATGGGCTTCGAAGAATCCGAATAACAAGCCCCCATTTGCGGAACTCCAGCGAAAATAACGTTCGCTCCTCTTGCTGTAGCTCCAAAGAGGTTTCTCTCGGTAGGCCTTTTCCTGAGCTGCTTAGAGACTCTGTATTGGCATCCTCTGCACTTTTTTTCTCCGCAAGTGCTGATATATTCCCTGAATCAACCTGTTCCGTAAGGCGAAGATTCCCCGGGACTTCCGCTGCTTCCTCCGTCAAATCTTCCTTGCGGTGCAGAGCCTGAATCAAAGAGTAGCATCCGATACAGATCAGAATGACAGCACCGAAAACCGTCGTATATACAGGGGACAGGACACGAGATAGTAATGCGCCGAGCTGCATGGATATGCCGATCACTAAACCTGAACATACTGAGATGATGGCAATCGACAACTGTGGAATTTTCATTTTGCGCAGACCATATGTAACACCAACTCCGAAACTGTCCAAACTTAGCGCAAATGCCAGTAACAGCAGGGCTCCCCAATGATTAGCCACTCCAAATTCCCTCCCATTGCGAAGGCTGGGCCTTACAGCAACCTACTTCCTTCGCAGTATTGGTACTTGGAACAATATATGAGAGGGATGGGCTTGGGGTGACTGTGCCTGTTTAGCGCAAAGGCTGGCAGACCGGGCAATGATGTGTGCCACGTCCGGCTACGACGGATTTTTCGATCAATGTACCACAGTTCATGCAAGGCTTCGCGTTACGTCCATAAATTTGCAACTGATGCTGGAAATCGCCCGTTTTGCCCTGTCCGTTGACGAATGATTTGATGGACGAGCCACCAACCTGAATCGACGCGCCCAGCGTGGAGACAATAGCTTCATGCAGTACGCGAAATTGACTATCCGTTAAGCTTTTGGCTGGCTGTGCCGGATGAATCCCTGCCTTAAATAACGATTCATCTACATAAATATTCCCGATGCCTACCACATATGACTGGTTTAACAGCGCTGCCTTGATCGAAGTCGAACGAGTTCCAACAGCGGCACGCAGCATTTCAGGTGTAAAAGCCTCGTCCATCGGTTCCAAACCGAGTTTGTTTAGCGGCTTTTCCAGCAAATCCTGTCCTGCCGGAAATAAGTGCATCGTGCCGAACTGGCGCACATCCTGATAACGCAGCTCCGTACCATCTTTAAAATGAAAGATGACATGGGTATGCTTTTCCACAGGATCATCTTGTGAATACAATCCATAGCGTCCTTCCATTCGAAGATGGGAGACAAGCACCAGCCCGTCCAGCAAAATTCGAAGAAACTTACCGCGTCTCTCCACTCCTGTAATCCGGTGGCCGGCCAATTCCATCGCAAATGCGTCGATATCATCGGGACGTTGGATAATACGCGGCAAATTTACGGTTACATGATCTATATGTTTATCAACGATAAGCTCGTTTAGTGTTCGTTTAATGGTTTCTACTTCCGGTAATTCCGGCATGATGTCTTCACCTCACCCTATATTATAACGGAAGCAACGTCAAATTGGGACTATCTGCTCATTGAAATATCTTACTTGGCCTCATACCAATTGCTGCCATAGCTGACTTCCGCTTTAAGCGGCACAGCCAATTTTAATGCAGCTTCCATGGTAGCCGGGACAAGCTCTTTCATCGTCTCCATTTCCTCAGGCGGAACCTCGAATACAAGCTCATCATGTACTTGTAGCAGCATGCGGCTGCGAAGATTGCGTTCACGCAGCGCTGCGTCCATCTGCACCATCGCCAGCTTGATAATATCGGCTGCGGTACCTTGAATCGGCGTATTCATCGCTGTACGCTCAGCGAACGAACGCTGGTTGAAATTGCTGGCGTTAATCTCAGGCAAATATCGTCTGCGTTCCAGCAGCGTTTTTACGTATCCATCTCTCTTCGCATCCTTCACAATATCATCCATGTAACGGCGAACACCTTGGAACACGTCAAAATACTGGTCGATAAAGCGAGCCGCTTCCTTCCGGGTAATATTCAAATTTTGCGACAGACCATAGTCGCTAATTCCGTAAACGATCCCAAAGTTGACCGCCTTTGCGGAACGGCGCATATCGGAATCTACAGCTTCTGCTGGTACACCGAACACATCGGATGCGGTCTTGGTATGGATGTCCATATCGTGGACAAAAGCCTCTTTCAAACGCTCATCATCCGAAATATCAGCCAGCACCCGCAGCTCGATTTGTGAATAGTCAGCCGCCAAAATCGACCAGCCCGGCTCCGAGGGAACAAATACTTTGCGGATTTTGCGTCCTTCTTCGAGACGGATCGGGATATTCTGCAAATTCGGAAATTGACTGCTCAAGCGTCCGGTTGCCGCAACCGTCTGCCGGAAATACGTATGCACTTTACCTGTCTTCTCCGAAATTTCTTTAAGCAATCCTTCGACATACGTCGATTGGAGTTTGGCAATGGTGCGATATTGCAAAATATTTTGCACAATATCATGATATGGAGCAAGCTTTTCCAGTACCTCTGCATCGGTCGAGTACCCGGTTTTTGTCTTTTTAATAACTGGCAGACCCAGTTTATCAAACAAAATCTCACCCAACTGCTTGGGCGAATTAAGATTGAACTCTACCCCTGCAATGCTGTAGATCTCACCCACCAACGTTGCAATCTGGGCTTCAAATTCTTTACCCAAAGCGCGCAGTTCCTCTACATTCACCAAAATCCCCTGCTTCTCCATATCCGCCAGAATGCGTGATAACGGCATCTCCAGCTCATGAAACAGCTTGTGCATTTCCGTCTTTTCCAGTTCCGCCTGCTGCACGGGTACCAATGCTTCGATCACCGCTGCCTTACGTGCCACATGATCGGATAGTACATCCATTTCAGGAACTTTATATTTAGCTCCTTTACCAAACACTTCGTCATCTGGACGAATCGATGACAAGCCATACTTGGCTGCCAGTCCACTCAACGTCTGATTCGCGTCTGTCGGATCTAGCAAGTATCCGGCCAGTTGCACATCAAATTCGGCTCCGGCAAACTCAATTCCATGCCAGTGTAAAGCCAAGTCTGTACGGTGCAAATCATGACCGCGTTTTTTGCGTTCAGGATCGGCAAGCCATTCGCGAATAGGGGTAGCTGCATCACTTTGTAGAACATTCAGTGTCATAAAGAACTGCCGCCCCGTTGCGGCAAATATTAAGCCTACAATTTCAGCATGATGCGGATTATCACCATGCGTCTCCACATGCAGCACATTTATGTTATTCAGCACTTCTACCAATTCGCTGATACGCTCTTCATTCAATACAGTCACGTCTGCAGCGGCTTCCTCTACGCCAACTCCAGCACTGCCAACCTCGCCCGATAAGGATAAACGCTCCAGCAGGGACTTGAACTCCAGCTTCGCCAGAGCTGGTCCAGCCGTCTCAGCCTGCAGCCCGCTGAAAACTACATCTTCCAGCTGTTTGTCCAACGTTACATCCCGATAAATAGTCGCCAATTCCTTGCTCATTCGTGCATCGTCAGCATGTGTCTCCACGCGTTCTTTCATTTTGCCCTTCAGCTCATCCGTGTGCGCCAGCACCTCTTCGACTGAACCATATTGATGCAGTAGCTTGAGCGCTGTTTTCTCACCCACGCCCGGAATGCCAGGAATATTATCCGACGTATCGCCCATCAGACCCTTAAGGTCTATGATTTGCAGCGGCTTCAAGCCGTAACGTTCCTGAATCTGCTCAGGTCCGTACGTTTCCACCTCGGTAACCCCTTTGCGGGTTAAGCCGACCGTGACATGGTCTGAAGCCAATTGAAGCATGTCCTTGTCGCCAGTCACAACCAGCACATTGAAACCCGCTTCGTCCGCTGTTCTGGAGAGGGTGCCTATAATATCGTCTGCCTCATAGCCATCCAGTTCAAATTGGGCAATGCCAAAGGCGGTCAATAGCTCTTTCAGCAGTGGAAATTGCTGGGACAGCTCCGGCGGCGTTTTCTCCCGTCCACCTTTGTAATCCTCGTACCCTTTATGGCGAAACGTAATTTTACCAGCATCAAAGGCAACCAAGATATGTGTTGGTTTGTGCTCCTCCAAAAGCCGCAATAACATTGTCGTAAATCCATACACCGCGTTCGTCTGCTGTCCGCTTGAATTCGTCAACGGCGGCATAGCAAAAAACGCCCGGTATATGATACTGTTACCATCTATAAGCATGAGTTTATCCATTTCGCACCTCACAAGTTCATCAATGCATTCGTAACGTTCTTACGTTTTACGCATTCCTCTTCCTATCTTAACATACAAGACTCTTTTTCAGAAAAAAACGGCTGTTTCCTAGCCAAATTTGCCTTTTGCTCAAAGACAAGTCTGGGTTGGAAACAACCGCTATATACCAATCGCTCTACTGGTTCAAATCTGGTCTCTCCCCTGTCACGAGATATACAGTGCTTTCACCGATATTCGTGGCATGGTCACCAATACGTTCAATGTACCGTCCTACAAGCAATTGCAACATGGCTTGTGAAGCCTCTGCTGGCTTTTCTACCATAAAAGCGTATAGATCGCTGATCATGTGGCTGTACATGGAATCCACACGATCATCCTCTTTAGCCATTTTGTAGGCCAGATCTGTATTTTCATCCAAATAGGATTTGATCGCATTGTCGATCATTTCTTTAACAATGGAAGCCATGTGTGGAATATCTACCAACGGCTTCATCGCCTGTTGCCCTTCCAAGCGAAGTGTGACCTTGGCAATATCAAGTGCCAAATCGCCCATACGCTCCAAATCACTGGAAATTTTAAATGCAACAATGATCCGGCGTAAATCCTTCGCTACCGGTTGCTGGGTAATTATGAGCTTGGAGCCCATATCCAGAATATTTTCTTCCATTGTATTGAGGGATGCATCATTTTTGACTACCTGCTGGGCCATTTCTGTATTTTGGGTCTGCAAACATTCAATAGCCTGATCGAGCGCCTTCGAAACGTGTGCACCCATTTCGCGCAGTACGGCTCTCAGTTCTTCTAATCCTTCATCAAAACCTTTTCTACGTATCATTTCGAAGTCACCCCTTCTCGCATAATCATCAATTTGGCTTTAGCCAAAACGCCCGGAAATATAATCTTCCGTACGTGAATCCTGTGGCGTGGAAAACATCGTCTCAGTATCCGCTGCCTCCACTACAACCCCATTCAAAAAGAACGCAGTTCGACCAGACACACGCGCTGCCTGATGCATGTTATGCGTCACCATGACGATAGTATACGTGTCTCTTAATTCTTGAACCAGTTCTTCAATTTTCATCGTCGAGATCGGGTCCAACGCAGATGTCGCCTCGTCCATGAGTAAAATATCTGGCTGTACAGCAAGCGCCCGGGCAATGCATAGCCGTTGTTGTTGCCCGCCGGACAAGCTCAGAGCAGAACGCTTCAGAAAATTTTTAACCTCTTCCCAAAGTGCTGCCTGCCGCAGACTTTGCTCCACCAGTTCATCTAACTTGTCCTTTTGCCGAATTCCATGCAAACGCGGGCCATAGGCCACGTTATCATAAATGGATTTGGGAAACGGGTTAGGCTGTTGAAAAACCATTCCCACCTGTTTACGCAGCATTTCTACTTCCATAGTATCGCCGTATATATCTTGACCTGCGATGCTCACGGTGCCTTCAATACGTGTTCCCGGTATCATATCATTCATCCGGTTCAGCGTACGTAGCAAGGTTGATTTGCCGCAGCCGGATGGGCCGATGAAGGCTGTTACCGTTTTTTCAGGAATATCCAGGTTTATATGTTTCAGCGCGTGGAATTTTTCATAATACAAATTCAGCTTATCAATCCGGATTACGGAATCATTCATGGATTTATGATCTCCTTCGTGTTGCAGTTATGGTCCTCAAGCATTGCACCTGATTTGCACAATATGAAGATTATATAAGCTGTGTGTAAATTCAGTGTGGTGGATTTGTTAACGGTATGTAAAATGATCAAGAACTCAGCATGAGTTCAAGCTCCTGTGCAATTCCGGCTGCATTCAAGGCCGCTTCTTCTGCGGAACGGGACATTTCGCTGTTTTTAGCCTCTATTTCATCGACTGCCTGCAATAATTTGGAAAACGTTTGGGTTCCGGCAGATATAAATTTAGAGCCTGTATGAATCTGCTGCATACTCGTATCCGTCAGTTCAGCGGTATCACGCAGCATTTGCTCGATATGAGTAAGTAAGCCGGTAATCTGTACAGAAAAAGCTTTGGTCTGGAGTGACATATTCCGAACCTCTTGAGACACAATCTGAAAACCACGTCCGTATTCACCAGCATGAGCCGCTTCAATGGACGCATTAATCGCCAGCAATCCGCTGTGATCTGCCAGTGCACGAATGGATGAAGCCATGCCCGCAATATCATTGAGCGATTGGGTTAACGCCGTCATCTGCTCATGCTGGCGCTTCATTTGCTCCGTCACTGCATGATAAGAAAGCAGAACATCCTCCAGTTCCACTTTGCCACGGCGGGATAATTCACTCATTGAGCGGGTTAGCTGCACACTGTCATCGGCCTCTTTCGCTGCATCCAGAACAGTCATCCGAATACGCTGGACTCCGTCATAGCTATGTCGAATCACATCGCCCCGGTCTTCGTCTGCTTCTCTTTGCATTCGCTGAACGACAGACAGGATATCACGAATTGTGAATACACCGAGTAATCTTGTCCCTTCCTTTATCAATAAACAATCGTAAAAACGCTGAACTTCACGCATCATCGCCTGTTCTACAATTTCTGCTGCTGGACTTTTCAGATCCACAATTAATGTATTGGGATCGGCAAATATAGAAGCCGGTTTGTCATAGAACAATGCCGCAGCAAACCTGCCCGTAAAATGACGATTGTACGCATCTCTCATGATGATGCCCAAAGGAAGATCATTTTTATCCACGACGATGACACAGGGAATATCTTCCTGTGTTTTCATGAGTGCTAACAGTTCTTTGCAAGACATATCCGTGCCAATGATCGGAACCTCCCGGCATGGCACATAGGTAGTAATCGGCTTGAACGTTTCACGTTCAATCACGGCAGTGGAACTCGTCTGGGTCTTTGGTTCCGTTATCATCGTTCTGAAGTCCCCTTTTTTTAACTACTTGAAGTGACGGGAACATCATATCGGTCATTTGTTGATTTTAACGGCTATTTTTGTTAACTAAATGTAAAATCACAAAATGGACATAAAAGTCACTGCTACTGCCTGGAAAGAGAAAAACGCTCCTCATTTATAACAAATGAGAAGCGCTTCTTTTTTTATTTACAACCAGCTTGTACCCCACTCCACGGATTGAATCAATATGAACCGAGTCGGGATCAAGCTCCAGCTTTTTACGTAAGGAACTGACGTGTACATCCACTGTCCGTTGACCGCCGATGTAGTCAAAGCCCCACACGGCATTCATTAGATCATCCCGAGTCAGGACCACACCCGGCTTGCGGGACAAATAGAGGAGCACCTCAAATTCCTTCGGTCTTAAGCTGATGGACTGACCTCCAAGAATGACTTCATATTTCTCAGGGTAGATCTCCAGCTCGCCCAGTTGAATTTTGGAGCCATCCTTCTGTTCAGACAACACTCCTTCATCCCCTCCGGATGTTCTTCGCAGTACAGCCGTTACGCGGGCCAGTAGCTCAGAAACGCCAAAAGGCTTTGTGATGTAGTCATCAGCACCCGACTTCAGTCCTTGGACCACCTCAGCCTCCCCGTTTTTAGCGGTTAGAATAATGATAGGTGTTGTCAGCCCCTGATGGCGAAGTCTGCTGAGAATATCCAGTCCATTCATCCCCGGCAGCATCAAATCCAGCAGGATCAAATCGTAGGATTCTCTGGAGGCTCTTTCAAACCCAGCACTGCCATGATCCTCCGTGTCCACTTCGAAACCTTCTTGTATCAAATTGTAGGATAGCAATCTGGCAAGCGTTGGTTCATCCTCAATAACCAGCAAACGTTGTCCCATTAATAACTTCATCTCCTGTTTACCTGTTAAAGGCGCATTGGTCAAAATCCTGAAATCTTTTCCATACTCATGCGACACCCGTTTATTTTATCACGGCATTGTTAACACAATGTAAAAAATATTATAGTTCATTCTTCCTGTTGCAATAACGGTAATTCAACGGTAAACGTGGTACCCAAACCAAGCTCGCTTTCCACTGAGAGTGTACCATGATGTAGATCGACCAAGTGCTTGACGATGGACAATCCCAGTCCCGTTCCGCCCGAGTTGCGCGAGCGTCCTTTGTCCACCCGGTAAAAGCGCTCAAAGATACGTGGCAGGTCCTTCTTCGGTATCCCAATACCCGTATCACTGACTGTAAATACGACCTTTTCCGTGTCATTGTCCCGTTGTAACGTTATAACCTTGATCTTTACCTTGCCGCCATCAAGGGTATAGTTAATGCCATTAGACAAAAGGTTCAGGAAAATCTGCTGAAGCTTATCTTCATCTGCCTCCATAAACAGTTCATCCGGGATATCCATGTGCAGCGTAATTCTTTTTTTGGCAGCTACATTATTCAGTTTCTCCAGCAATGATTCTATGAATGATGAGATATGAATCGGAGAGCAATCCAGAGGGGACCGTTTGGACTCGATTTTGGAAAGCTCCAGAATATCGCCGATCAGTCGATTCAGTCGTTCACTTTCGTCATATATAATTTGCAAAAAGGAACGGGCCGTTTCCTCATCTTTAACCCCGCCACCAAGCAATGTCTCGGCAAAACCCTTGACTGCGGCAATCGGTGTTTTTAGCTCATGGGATACGTTTGCCACAAATTCGCTTCGCATATTTTCCAACCGTCGAATAGCTGTAATATCCTGCAACAAGAACAGCATCCCCCGGTATCCCCCTTCATCCTCATACATAGGGACACCATCCAGCAAAACGAGTCGTTCCTCAGGATTGTACAAATGCACCTCACCATGCAGCCTTTCTCGGCTTTGTATACTGCCCTCAATTAGCTTTGTGAGCTCATAGTGCTTCTTCAGCTCATGATACGGCTTGTCTGTCACCCGCTTACCCACGACACCGAGCATACGCTCAGACTCACGGTTGACAAGCGCTATGCATTCACGAGCATCAATCATCAGAATCCCGCCTGTCATATTACTCATGACACTCTGGAGGAGATCCTCATTGTCACGTATCGTTTTCATTTGGTTTTGGAGACTGTCGGCCATACGATTAATAGCTTCACCCAGTTGTCCTACCTCATCCCGGCGCTGTACACCGACCCTAGCGTCATAATCTAGTCCTGAAATGCGGTTGGCTACCCCTGTAATATGTTCAATGGGCGAGGTGAGGCTGCGAGCAATACGATAGCTCATCAGTCCAGCAGCAATAAACAGCAACACAAGACCGATCCCGATGGCCGTCCAGCCTCGCTGCATTCCCTCTTCCACCGCTTTCAGACTCATGGACAAACGGATATATCCGTCAAAGCCCTTGTCCGATACAACAGGCTCAGCGACGTATAGCATGTTTCGTTGCAAAGTTTCACTGTAGCGTATCGTCCGTCCGATTCCCTCCGACGTAGCTTGCCGTATTTCTTCACGCGATGCATGGTTTTCCATCTTGCGTGGATCGCTTAACGAATCACCCACCACCGTTCCATCCTTACGAATGAAGGTCACTCGCGAATCGGTCAGATGGGCAATTTCCTTCGCCTTCTGAGAATAATAGGAGACGTAATCTGTGCTGGATAGGGCATCAGCATTAACAAATGGGAAAGTAGCGCGAAGCAGGTCGATCTCACGACCCATGTTCTCCTCTAGCACCTTCATATTCGAATTTTTGAAAATTTGTCCCATAGTAATTCCAGCAGCAAGGACAGATACGCCAATCAAAATCAGCATGATCAGGGTAAGCCTGAAACGAAACGATTTCATAGAAATTTGCCCATCCTTTTATGTAAGTTAATCTCATTCTACAGGCTACCTGCATTATGTTCCACTGTGAAAAGAAAAAAAGGCCGGAGCAAAAGACTGCCCCAACCTTTTCTTTATCCTCTTATCCGTTTACAACTTCACCGCCATTGATATGAATAACCTGCCCGCTTACATAAGACGAATCGTCTGAGGCAAGGTACACATAAGCTGGCGCCAATTCTTCCGGCTGACCTGGGCGTTTCATAGGCTGTGCTCCTCCAAATTCGCTCACTGTTTTTGCATCAAAGGTAGACGGGATTAACGGTGTCCAGATCGGTCCTGGTGCTACAGCGTTCACCCGAATACCTTGATCCGCCAAATTGAGCGAAAGGGAACGAGTGAATGATGTGATTGCCCCTTTGGTGGAGGAATAATCAATGAGTGTCTTATTCCCAGCATACGCGGTAATCGACGTTGTGTTGACGATCGCGCTCCCTTTCTTCAAATGCGGCAATGCCGCTTGTGTCAGGAAGAACATACCGAAGATATTCGTACGGAACGTGCGCTCCAACTGTTCTTTGGTGATATCCTCCAGCTTTTGCTGTGGATGCTGCTCGGCCGCATTGTTCACGACAATGTCGAGCTTGCCCAGTTCGTTCACCGTCTGTTGCACCGCTTTTTTGGCAAATTGGTCATCTCCGATATCGCCAGGAATCAACACGCATTTGCGTCCTTCCTGTTCGACTTGACGCTTGGTTTCTTCCGCATCCTTATGCTCATTCAAGTAGACGATAGCTACGTCCGCACCTTCTTTGGCATACGTGACAGCTACAGCCCGCCCAATTCCACTGTCTCCACCAGTAATCAGTGCAACTTTGCCTGTGAGCTTGCCAGCCGCTTTGTAAGTTGGTTTTTCGAATTGAGGTGCAGGCGTCATTTTGGATTCAATCCCCGGTTGCTGGTCCTGATGCTGTGGGGGCAAGGTTTGCTGAGGTTGGTTGCTTTTAGCCATTATACATTCTCCCTTCAAAATCAGATATTTTTTAGGATGCAACATTTGCATCCACTCTACTCCTGATTTACCACACAAACTTATCGGTTAAACGAAAAAAGAAAAAACTAGCTATATGAGCACACAAAAAAACGGCCTGTGCTTATTCTGCACAGACCGCTTTATTCAACGTTAGCCTTCGTCATTATTTAATTGGCCGATTAAAATGGTTCATTAAATAATATGGCTGTATACCATTAAAATCGTAATTAGAATCATGAAGACAGCCAGCAGCGTGCTGAACATCCGCATTTTACCAGCGTATTGCGTAATCGGCTGTTGGTTGCGAACCGCTTCCAATGACAAGCGTAATGGCTTACCCATAGCACCAGCGATACCGGAAATGGCAAGAAACAACACCAACACAACAACGATCCATGCTACCGAATAAGAATCCCAAACAAAGATCATATAGATGCCGCTAATAAGCACAAGAATCAGTGCAAATTGAGCCAGACGGTTCAATAGCTGTACAGCCGATATCGTCCCTTCCTGCGCGCTTGGAGCCAATTTGTCGATTTTGCCCACGACGAAGGGAAGCAATAAATAAAAGCCCATTGCCAGTGATCCAATAATGTGAATGAAAAACATTTTTTACAACCTCCCAGTTCTTTGTTTTCTTACAAACTGTTTTTTTTCCATAGAACGATCATATTCCAACGAATGACTAGCATCTTTGCAATGTTTTGGGACATGCTTTTCTATGTAACTATTAGTGCATATGAACTCTATTATACCGGGGAAGTGGATCAAAGCAAAGGAATAGGACGGGGAAAGTTTCAGCTTGGGGGGAGGGTACAAACCCAAACTGAAATTTTCAATATTAAATGAAAAGGAAGAAAAAGAATAGACTATTAAAAAATAAAAGAGGTGGCCAGCAGCCATAACGATGGCTAGGGGACACCTCTTCAAGTAAAAGTATACTATTTTAGTAGAAAATCGGATCTATACGTTGACTATTTTAGTCACATTGCGAACCGCTTCAGCGGATTCATCGAGCGCTGCTTTTTCTTCGGCTGTCAATTCCAACTCGAACACTTTTTCGATGCCATTACCGCCAAGAAGTGTAGGCACACCGAGGAACAAGTCCTGATAGCCATACTCTCCTTCCAGGTAAGCAATGACTGGAATAATCCGTTTTTTATCTTTTACAATCGCTTCTGTCATTTGCGCAAGCGAAGCTGCCGGAGCATAATATGCGCTGCCATTACCCAATAGGTTAACGATTTCTCCGCCGCCCACTCGTGTACGTTGTACGATCGCCTTGATACGTTCCTGAGAAATCAGGTTTTCGATAGGTATACCTCCCACGCTGGAATAGCGTACGAGCGGCACCATATCATCACCGTGACCACCCATAACGAAGCCGCGCACGTCTTCAACCGAAACGTTCAATTCCTGTGCAATAAAGGTACAATACCGGGCTGTATCCAGCACACCTGATTGACCAATAACCCGATTTTTCGGGAAATCAAGCGTTTGGTATGCAGTATAGGTCATAGCATCGACCGGATTACTCAGAATAATGACGATAGAATCGGGCGCATACTTCTTCACATTCTCACATACGGATTTTACAATTCCTGCGTTCGTATTGACCAAATCATCACGGCTCATACCCGGCTTGCGCGCGATCCCGGCTGTAATAATGACGATATCCGAGTCGGCTGCATCCTCGTAATTAGAAGTGCCCATGATCTGGGTGTCAAATCCCTGCACTGGACCAGCTTCCAAAATATCAAGCGCTTTGCCTTTAGTCGGATTCTCTAGTTGCGGAATATCGATGAGTACGATATCACCTAACTCCTTTTGAGCCAGCAGCAATGCGGTAGTGGCACCGGTAAAACCGGCGCCAACAATGGATATTTTTTTGCGTTGAATGGTCAAGTAGTATTCCCCTTCCTTACAGGTTACTAATAATGGTATCCGCGAACTCGGAGCATTTCACCTGTGTAGCACCATCCATCAGACGGGCAAAGTCATAAGTTACAATCTTCTTATTAATGGACGTCTCCAGTCCTTTGTAAATCAGGTCAGCTGCTTCTTTCCAACCCAAGTGTTCTAGCAGCATGACGCCGGACAGAATTACGGAACCTGGGTTCACTACGTCTTTGTCAGCATATTTTGGAGCTGTACCATGTGTAGCTTCAAAGATAGCATGCCCGGTTACATAGTTAATGTTTGCACCTGGCGCGATACCAATTCCACCAACTTGAGCAGCAAGAGCATCGGACAGATAGTCCCCGTTCAGGTTCAGCGTAGCAATGACATCAAATTCAGAAGGACGAGTCAGCACCTGCTGAAGTGCAATATCAGCAATCGCATCCTTGATAATGATTTTGCCCGCATCTTCAGCTGCTTTTTGAGCTGCATTTGCCGCATCCTCACCTTCTTTTTCCTTGATGACATCATACTGGGCCCAAGTAAATACTTTATCTGCAAATTCTTGCTCGGCTACTTCATAGCCCCAGTTCTTGAAGGCACCTTCGGTAAATTTCATAATGTTACCTTTGTGTACGAGCGTTACACTCTTGCGTCCGTGGTCAACAGCATACTGAATAGCTGCCCGTACCAGACGCTTTGAACCCTCGGAAGACACTGGCTTGATCCCAATTCCTGAAGTTTCAGGGAAACGGATTTTATTCACGTCCAGCTCTTGCTGAAGGAACTGAATCACCTTTTTCACGTCTTCGGACCCTTCGGCATATTCGATCCCTGCGTAGATATCTTCTGTGTTCTCACGGAAAATGACCATGTCCACCAACTCAGGACGTTTTACTGGAGACGGGACACCGTTAAAGTAACGAACAGGACGCAGACATACGTATAAATCCAGTTCTTGGCGCAATGCCACATTCAATGAACGGATACCACCGCCAATAGGTGTCGTAAGTGGACCTTTAATGGCTACAATATACTCACGGATGGCTTCCAACGTATCGTTAGGGAGCCACTCGCCGTATGTATTGAAAGCTTTCTCACCAGCGAATACTTCATACCAGGCAATCTTTTTCGTGCCGTTATATGCTTTTTCTACAGCTGCGTCCAGTACGCGCTTGGAAGCTTTCCAGATGTCGCGACCTGTGCCGTCACCTTCGATAAACGGAATGACCGGATGGTTTGGAACCTGCAGTTGACCGTTATCAATCGTAATTTTTTCGCCTTCAGTTGGGAGCTCAAACTTTTCAAATTTCGCCATAAGTTCCTTTTCCTCCTCAGATATGAATGGGTACAGGACGAAAGACATGATCTTTATCATAGACAAAAAATTACATCTCTCGCCGACCCTTCTATTGTACCTTATTTTTTAAATTCAGGGTATACAACCTCAATCTTCCTCCAAAGGTTAGCGCAACTCTGGTGACACATATTTTTGATCCATTGGGCCTGTGTATTCGGCACGAGGACGAATCAAACGGTTATTTTCATACTGCTCTAAAATATGTGCAGTCCACCCCGATACACGGCTCATAGCAAAGATAGGAGTAAACAAATCCCTCTTAATACCCAGCTGGGTATATACGGAAGCAGAATAAAAATCCACATTCGGTTTCAAGCCTTTTTGCCCTGTTACAATACTTTCAATTCGAACTGACATATCAAACAACGTAGTGTCGCCGTTCATTTCTCCCAGTTCGCGGGACATTTTGTGCAAATGCTTGGCACGCGGATCACCGTTTTTATAGACACGATGTCCGAAGCCCATAATTTTTTCGCGGTTATCCAGTTTGGCCTGAATATAGGAGTCCACCTGATCCAGACCGCCAATCTCCTCCAACGTTTTGGCAACAGCCTCATTGGCTCCACCATGCAACGGTCCTTTTAAGGCCCCGATGGCAGACGTGATCCCGGAATAAATATCTGATAAAGTGGCTACCGTAACACGCGCAGCAAAGGTCGAAGCATTCAATTCATGATCGGCATGCAGCACGAGAGCCTGATTGAACGCTTTAATAGCCGTCTCCTCCGGATCCCTGCCAGTCAGCTGATACAAAAAGTTTTCAGCAATAGAAACACCTTTTTTAGGCGCAATTGGTTCCAAGCCTTCGCGTATACGTGCTATGGCTGCCACAATTGTGGGCAATTGCGCCTGAAGCTTGACGGTTTTAGTCACATTGGACTCTCTTGACATATCATCCGCCTCTGGGTCATACAAAGCAAGAGACGATACAGCTGACCTCAAGGCAGCCATCGTGCTCAATTCTTTCGGGTATAACTTTAATTGAGTAATAATTTCATCCGGAATAGCAGCATAGTCGCTTAACTGGCTGCGAAGCTCTTGCAATTGTTCTTGGTCAGGTAATTTTCCAAACCACAACAAATAAGCTACCTCTTCAAAATCGGCGTTAACAGCCAAATCATCAATGTTATAACCCCGGTACGTGAGAACGCCATCTACGATAGAGCTTATGGAGGAAGTGGTCGCTACGATCCCTTCCAGACCTTTGGTCGCCGTCATCGTTACATCTCTCCTTTGTAAAAACATTGTGAACGGACTTGCAATGTAAACATTTTCAAAAGTAAGATATGTCTTTTAAATAGCTGAGTAATGTTAACGCCATATGTCAATATTTAAACCTTCTTTCACTATACTGGATTTTGTCGTTTATGTGAACATTGAGGGCTATTCCAACACATTCAAATGTTTTATCGCTTCTATAAAGAAATTTTTGAAACCCCTTACAAAAAATATGAGCTCATTTGCACTTTTTTACATAGGTCTTGTCTTACCCTCTCCCCGCATAAGTATAGTAGAGCACTGATTTTAAGGGACACCATCGAAAAGAAAGGAGTCGTGAGCGCTTGAGCCGGTTAATCCTGAATCGCATATTACGTGCTCTATGGGTCGTAATCGTGATTGTAGCTCTGTTGCTGGGCATATATGTGCTGTTCCCTCTCGTTTATCCTTTCCTATTCGCCTGGCTTGTGGCCTATGCTATGAACCCACTGGTCGTTTTTTTGCATAACAAGGCTCGTATGCCGCGTTGGGCAGCTGTCACGGTCTCATTATTTGTATATTTAGGCGGAATCGCAATCATCCTGTCTGCTGCAATCACCCGCATGGTTCGAGAAGTGATTAAGCTGGCCATGACTTTTGACGGGCATATCGAGCGTTTTAAAAGCCTGTTTATTGATTGGACTCAAAGCGATTTGATCCAAAATATAATTATTGAAATCAACCATTTTATTCGGGATAATCCCGATTACCAACACACCATCAACAGCAATATTGATAAAACGACTCAAACCGTCAGTTCGGCTGTTACTACGCTAGTTGGTCAATTTTTTAATGGGGTTTTGAATTTACTAACCTCTCTGCCTAATATGGGAGCTGTGCTTATGGTTATTGTATTATCGGCCTTTTTTATTAGTAAGGATTGGGATCGACATTATCGGATACTTTCGAATACGGTTCCAGATACGATCCGCAAACCATTGTCAGATATTTGGCACGATCTGCGTAAAGCATTGTACGGCTATTTGCGTGCACAGTTTATTATCATTTCCATTACGGCATTAACGGTTATCATTGGGCTGTTCATCTTGCGTGTGGAATCGGCCTTTACTATCGGTTTGATGATCGGGCTGGTGGATTTGTTACCTTATTTAGGGGTTGGCATTGTGATGATTCCGTGGATACTGTATGCGTATATGTCAGGGAATTTAGCACTAGGGGTTGGATTGTCGATCCTATATGCCATCCTGTTGATTGGACGGCAGATCGTGGAGCCTAAGGTGCTGGCCAGCAGCGTGGGATTGAACCCGCTTCCCACCCTCATCGGTATGTTCATCGGGCTCAAGCTGTTTGGCGCTTTAGGACTCATTATCGGGCCTGTATCACTCATCGTCCTCGATGCACTCAATCGCGCAAATGTCATTCAGGACTTGCGCAACTATATTCTTGCTGGAAGAGTCCGTTAGTCATAGATAGGGGATAACGGCAGCTCAGTCAAAACCGTCGAAACGTAATACTGCCGTTTTTCATTTTTTTCTCCAGCCACTTTAATAAAAAACGTCGGTACAATACTCGTGTTAAAGGAAACACCAACGTAAAACCAATAATATCCGTTATAAATCCAGGGATAAGCAGCAAGCTCCCGCCGAAAAACACACATAATCCATCCAGCATTTTACGGCCGGGCATTTGCCCCCGATTCATTTCATTTTTGGCATCGGCAATCACCTTTCGGCCTTCAAATTGCATCATGGCAGCGCCAATCAAGGTCGTCAGAATAATGAGCAGAATAGTTTTCCCCGCTCCAATCCAGTGACTTACCCATATAAACCCGTACAGCTCCGCTAAAGGAATGAGCAGCAGCAACAGCCACAGACGTTTACGCATCATCATGACTTCTGTCCCTCCCCGCCTGTAAAAGCAGACCTTAACGCAGTGTACAACTCAGGCAGTGCCTGATCAAGCCGAACGGGCTTCCAGTCGGTATTCAGCCACACATGTCGTGTCGTTCCTGTGACCAGCAGTTCTCCCGGCAGCGTGTCAGCCTCTGTCCATACCTTTCCCACATTCTTTTGGTGCTCCTCCTCCGTTACCCGTCGAACCTCATAAGTATAGTTCAAACGTAGTCTGGAGAAGTCCGTAATAGCGGTATAAATAGTAACTAAATCATCATATCGAGCAGGACTCGCATATTTCGCATTGATTTCAATAACTGGCAGCAAAACTCCCCGATCTTCCATACTCCGGTAGTTAAAGCCTGCCTGCCGGATCATTTCCGTACGCCCGATCTCAAACCAGTTTAAATAATTCGCATGATACACGACCCCCATCTGGTCGCTTTCCTGATAACGGACACGTAGAGGTGCGCCATACCATCGTAGTTGCGTTTGTTTCTCCTCTTGAGTCATACAAGCTCTCCTATCTTTGTGCATCTTTATCTCTATTTTGCCCTCTCTCCATTAAACCATATTTACCGCCTGGGAACAAAAAGAGGGCCGAACCATACGGCCCCCCCCTCTCAAAGCATTTACAATGATGGCTTTATTATTGTGGCAACGGCTTGGACAGTTTATAATATCCACTTTCCGAAGCCAGTTTCAGTAAGCTCTTCGCTTGACTTCCCGCCCAGGCGTAACCGAGTCGTCTTTCTTCACTAATTTTCATGATGTCCGTATACTTTTTGCCATCTCGGTCTGAGAAGAAATACTTATTGTCCTCCACATTGTAGAAACGATACCACATCACGCTTGATGCATCCTTTTGGAAAAACTCCGGACCTTGACGGTTGTATTTCATACCGTCGATCCGATTCATATCAAACCATTTCAAGGCACTCTGAGCAGCCTTTTTCACCTCAGCCGTCTGCGGTTGAGACATCAAGAAGGCTGTAATGCCTACCGATTCCGTAGTTGTTTTGGAAGCAAGCTCGAATGCTCGCGCAGGTACAGATTCATAAGTAACCGGATCATGCTGTGCTCCCCAAATTGTCGGTGTGCCATTGTTTACAATTTGAGCTTTAATTGTGTACTGTACGCCTTTATTCAGAGCCTGCTGAAGTCTGGAGCGATATGTATTGTCAAGAATATCGCTATCAAACGGCTGCCTTTTGTTTACAATGTCATCTGCCAGTACCATCACTCTAACCATTGCATCATCGTTGTAGGTTGCGGCATCAGAATAATTACCACGTTTAGGATATACCTGCGGCCAAGCACCGGAGGAATATTGAGAGGTTAATACAAAATCAATTGCTTTTTGTACACTGGTCTTAATGTCTTTGTTTTTGGTTTTTTTGTATACATCCGCTAAAAAGCGGATCTCGGTTGTCGTGGCCTCGTTATCAAACGTTCCGAGTTCAACACCATCCTTGCTCTTCCATGTAGAGCGAGCTGCCTTGCCATCCCATTTGGATTTATAATTTTTTTCCATCGCTTTGAAGAATCCACCATGCGGCAATTGCCACGATACAATATTCAAGGCAAGCGTAGTGTCCTTGGATGTATTCCCTGTAGAAAATTTACTAAAATCACGATACTTGTCCAGCAAACTACTCACATTCACACTAGCCAATGGAACAACAGCATTTTTGTAAACGTTTGCATCATTGTACACGGCCTGGGTAACACTCGTACCTGCATCAGTCAAATTCTGCTCAGCTGCTGCCCATGAAGGGCTGACAAGTCCAGTTGTTAGGGTAATAGCCATTCCAGAAAAAGCAATCCATTTGACAGATTTTTTAACGTTAAATCTCATTGCAAACCTCTCCTTTAATTGGATTGTGGCATTACAAGAACTATTAAACACATGTATTATATGAAAATATAACCAAATAATCAATATATTTTATTATATACAAATGTAATAGTTTACTAAACTAACATAAAAAAAACATCTTACCAATACTAGATTAGTAAGATGTTTTTTTATGTTTCATATATATAACAAGTCGCCAAACTGCACGGCTTATCCAAAGCGACCCATGATGTATTCTTGAGTCAACTCGTTTTCAGGATTGGTGAAAATATCATTTGTTTTCCCATGTTCAACCAAACTTCCGACATAAAAATAAGCCGTATAATCGGAAATCCGTGCAGCCTGCTGCATATTGTGCGTCACAATAACGATGCGCAGTTCTTTTTTCAATTCGGTAATAAGCTCTTCCACCTTGCCTGTAGACACAGGGTCCAGCGCGGAAGCTGGCTCGTCAAGCAACAGAATTTTCGGTTGGACAGAAAGTGCACGTGCAATACAAAGCCGCTGCTGTTGCCCGCCAGACAGAGCAAGAGCGGAATCGTGAAGACGATCCTTGACCTCATCCCATAATGCCGCCTTACGCAGGCTGCTTTCGACGATTTCATCAAGCTGCTTCTTTTTACGCACTCCCCGGTATTTAGGACCGAAGGCAATGTTATTATAAATCGATTTGTAAAAAGGGTTAGGCCGCTGCCACACCATGCCAATTTGCTGACGCAGCTTGATCACGTCCGTCTCTGGCGCGGTCAAATCCTGTCCGTCCATCCAAATATGTCCCGTTGTCGATGAAGACGCAATCTCATCATTCATTCGGTTAAGGGAACGCAAAAAAGTCGATTTACCACAGCCGGAAGGCCCAATCAGGGCGGTCACGGTCTGCTCTGGAAAAGCTAAGTTTACTTTTTTCACGGCCTCAAAACTTCCGTAATAAATACTCAAATCCTCAGTACTGAACGGATGTGGCGCTTGCCCCGCAAGTTGTTCTGAACGCGTAGACTGAACGGATGTTGCTGGTGTGGCGGTTTTTGCCGCTCGTGTAATCACATGTTCCATTGTTCTCATCCCCTTTCTAATCCATTCGTTTGGCAGCTGTCAACCGACGGTAAACGACTCTTCCGAACCATCTTGCACTCAAGTTGAAGACCAGTACCAGCAGCACCAATACCGCAGAAGCGCCTGCGGCGATATCTTTGGAGTCAGGAGCAATACCTTCACTGTTGACCTTCCAAATATGAACAGCCAATGTTTCAGCAGGCCGCATCGGATTAATAGGCGATCTGGCATGCAATGGATTCCAATCGGTAAAATCAAGCGGCGGCGTACTCATCCCTGCTGTAAACAGCAATGCGGCGGCTTCGCCGAAAATGCGGCCTGCGGCCAAGATGGTACCCGTAATCAAGCTTGGCAGCGCAGCTGGCAACAAAATGGAGGTAATGATTTTCCACTTGGACAATCCAAGCGCAAGTCCGGCTTCCTTTTGCTCCTTCGGTACAGCGCGGAAAGCCTGCTCCGTTGTGCGAACCATCAGCGGCAGATTGAATACGGCCAAAGCCAGAGCCCCTGACAAGAGGGAAAAGCCAAAATCAAACGTATTTACGATGAGTAATAGTCCAAACAATCCAATGACGATCGACGGGAACGAGGACAATACTTCAACGACAAGTCGTATGAAGTCCGTAATTTTCCCCGGCTTTGCATATTGCGCCATGTAAATGCCGGCGCCCCAGCCAATTGGAATGGTAATAATCAAAGTTAAGATTAGCAAAAATACAGAATTAAATAGTTGCGGACCAATGCCGCCACCTGCACGTAACGTTTGCGGAGCACTGGTTAGAAAATCAAAAGAAATATGGCTAACTCCGCGGGCCAAAATGAAGCCCAGTAATCCCACCAAAAGTGCAACAATGAACAAGGCGAAGAAACAGATTACAAATGTAGCGATCTTGTCGGTCGTTTTAGCTTTCATCAAACCCGGTTTCTCCTTTCAAGCAGCCTAACCAGCAGCACGAAAATGAATGTCATGAGCAGAAGAACAAGCGCCATACTCCAGAGTGCATTGTTATGAACAGAGCCCATCGCTGTGTTGCCCATGCTAAGTGTAATGACGCTGGTCAAGGTCGAAGCGGATTCCAGCAAGGAATGCGGTATGTGCGGAGCATTCCCGATAACCATCTGTACAGCCAATGCTTCTCCGAAGGCACGAGCCATACCGAGAATAATTCCTGTTAAAAGAGCAGGCAGCAACGTCGGAATAATAACACGGGCAATCGTCTGCCAGCGGGTAGCACCCAACGCATAAGAGGATTCACGCAGCCCTCCCGGCAAAGAAGACAACGCATCCGCCATAATACTCGTAATTGTCGGTAAAATCATAACTGACAACACAAGGCAACCTGCGAGAATACCGATGCCTTGTCCCCCAAACACGTTTCTCAGCAGTGGGACGATTACGGTCAAGCCGACAAAGCCATAGACAACCGACGGAATGCCGGATAATAATTCAATGGCAGGCTGAAGGATACGTTTACCCGATTTTGGCACGATTTCCGTCATAAACAAAGCTGCACACAAGCTAAGCGGACTGGCAATTAAGGCCGCTAATATGGTTACGGCAAAAGAACCCGTAATGAACGGAAGCGCGCCGAAGGACTTGGGCTCGCCATCCGGGCTCCATTTGGTTCCAAAGAAAAATTCTCGCAGACTGACTCCATTCACCGCAAATGTAGCTACACCTTTGGAGGCAACAAAATATACGATGGAGACAATGACTGCAACTAAAAAAACGACACAAACCGACGTATAGATGCGGCCGGTCCATTCTTCCCAGTAATGTCTTTCTTTCATAACTCGGGATCGTTTATTCTGTTCCATGTATGCCTTCCCTTCAATTGGTTCCATACTGTAACTCCTTTAACCGAAGAATAGAGGCCGGACGCTAGTCCGCCTCTTCTTCGTGAATATACTCGCGTTAGCTGCGTTCATCCGAACAGGAGATCGCTCTCCTTATTTCGTGATATTACCGTCAGCATCACGTTTCACTTGCATACCTGATACCGGAATGTATCCCAAGTCTACAACGTCTGTTTTTTGGATTTCATCAGACAGAATGTAGTCCAAGAATGCTTTTACATGTTCTTTTGGTTCACCCTTGGTGTACATATGCTCATATGCCCACACTGGATATTTACCTTGTTCTACATTTTCAACGTTAGCTTCCACACCGTCATACTTCAAAGCAGTAACTGTGTTGTCGATGTAGGACAGAGCCAGGTAACCAATTGCACCAGGTGTTTCAGCAATCAGCTTTTTCACAGTACCAGAGGAATCTTCCTGAATGGAGCCTGGCAGATCTTCCGTTTTTTGTCCCAGCGCATATTTTTCAAAGGTTGCACGAGTACCGGAGCTGCTTGGACGGTTCACGATCACGATTTTTTGATCTGCACCACCAACTTCTTTCCAGTTCGTAATTTTACCTGTGAAGATTTGTACCAGTTGATCTTTCTTCAGGTCTGTTACGCCTACTTTAGGATTCGCTACCGCTGACATGGCTACAACAGCTACTTGGTGATCGACCAACTCTTCTGCGCCGCTCTCCAGTTTCTCCTTTGCAAACACGTCAGAGTTACCGATATCCGCTTGTCCACCGGATACTTGAGTCAAGCCAGTACCGCTACCGCCACCCTGCACTTGAACTGCAATGCCTTTATATTTATCGACAGCCATAAATTTTTGTCCCGCTTGCTCTACCAATGGTTGAAGTGCAGTGGAGCCAACAGCCAGAATATTACCTGTCAGTTCAGCAGCTGCTTTATTGTCTGTTCCTGCAGCAGCGTCTCCTTGTGGTGCAGCATTGTTACCTGATCCGCAAGCTGCAAGTGCAAATACCATGGTGAGAGTCATCAGAATGAACGGCCATTTTTTCAACATTTTTTATTGTCCTCCCCTTAGTTAAGTGACGGTTTTTTATTTATGACCATCAACACTTTTACATTGTAGGCCTAGAATGTTAGACGAACGACTAGGTTTTGTAAAACAAATATAAAATATTGATAGATAAATTGTTTTTTGGTATACAATTAATCTATAGTGTGAATTCACGCATAAATAACAAGTAAGGAGAATTGTTCGATTCCATGAATATTTTAAAATTGCGCATCTTAGTGCTGATCGACAAATTCCATAAAGCGACGGAGGTGGCAGAAACTTTGCAAATCAAACAGCCCACCGTCAGCTTTCATATGAAAAGTCTGGAAAAGGAAATGGGTGCGACCCTATTCTCTCTCCAACAAGGCAGAATTATGCTAACTGAGGCTGGTAAAAAAATGTTGCCTTACGCAAAGCAGATTCTCTCTCTCGAGCAAGAAGCCAGACAAGCTGTAGATGAAATGACAGAACAATCACAGGGCCAACTACGTCTAGGTGCAGAGTCGATTTCGGGCATGTATCTTCTCCCGACTATCATGGCTGATTTTGCTCAGCAATATCCAGAATGTCGTATTCAGTTAGAAATTCAATCTCCGGATGTAATCAAGCAGCTACTGAAAGACGGAGAAGTTGATTTTGCTTTTCTCGACGATGGAGAATATCTTCTGGAGAATGCTGTGGCAGAACCAGTGGCTTCAGATCAGGTGGGAATTATCCGCTCTGCATCGGCAGAGACATCCAAATCACTGGACATCAATGGGGCCGATACGCTGGATAAACACATATGGGTAAAATATAGCGGGGCATCCGTTGTAGATTCCTATTCCTCGCTAGTTAAATCCCATCTGGAAATCAACTCTTGGGAAGCAGTAAAGCAAGTGGTTAGTGGCGGAGAAGCGCTTGCCTTCTTTCCTGCCTGCGGAGTTCGTAGCGAGGATCATACTATCCCCTCGGTGGAATGGCTTCCTTATCCCGAAACTGACAGCACAAAGAGCCATTATCAAATAAACATCGTGTATCAACAAGATACACATAAGAACATGATGCAACAGGCATTCCTTGATTTTATACGACGAGAAGGAATAAGAACTAGCTAACAAAAAAAGAGCATTCAGGTCTTATTGACCTGAATGCTCTTTTGCTTACTGTAACGAGTAGATTCCGTCCCAGTATTACTTCGTGGAGACTACAATTACGCTTGTGCTGGAACGCAGCTAATTTTGATCAGGTTCGTGGAACCGGAATCACCAAGAGGTACGCCCGCTGTAATCACAACCAAATCGCCCTCTTTAACGAGGCCAGATTTGCGACCACCTTCCAGCGCATTGTCAAACAGACTATCTGTTGTGTCGACGATTGGTCTGCCTTGTACTGCATGTACGCCCCAGATCAGAGCCAAACGGCGAACTGTTCTTTCCTGTGTTGTCACAGCGATAATCGGAGCTTCTGGACGGTATTTAGAGATCATACGCGCCGTTGTTCCGCTTTGTGTGGACGTCAGGATTGCTTTGGCATGCAGGTCAAGAGCAGAAATAGAAACGGATTGGCTGATTGCTTCTGTAATACTAATTTCTTGCGCCGTTCTTTGTTTTTTGAACAAATCGCGGTAGTTCAGAGAAGACTCAGCTTTTTCGGCAATACGTGACATTGTCAATACGGATTCTACCGGATATTTCCCAGCAGCGGTTTCGCCGGACAGCATAATTGCATCTGTTCCGTCAAAAATAGCATTGGCTACGTCACTTGCTTCCGCACGAGTCGGACGCGGGTTACGTTGCATGGAATCCAGCATTTGTGTTGCTGTAATAACAGGCTTGCCAGCTACATTACATTTGTTAATCATCAATTTTTGGGCCAGAGGCACTTCTTCAGCAGGAATTTCCACACCGAGGTCACCACGAGCAACCATCAGACCATCCGAAGCTTCCAAAATTTCATCCAGGTTGTCAACACCTTGCTGGTTTTCAATTTTGGAAATGATTTGAATGTGGCTTGCGTTGTGCTTCGCCAGCAATTCACGGATTTCCAGTACATCACTTGCTTTACGAACAAAAGAAGCTGCGATGAAATCAATGTCCTGCTCAATACCAAAAATGATATCATTAGCATCTTTCTCCGTAATACCAGGCAATGAGATAGCAACGCCTGGAACGTTAACGCCCTTCTTGCTTTTGATCGTTCCGCCATTGACAATGCGGCATTTGATTTCAGTGCCTGATACTTCAATAACGGTGAGTCCGATCAGACCATCGTCGATCAGAATGGTGGAGCCGGGCTCCACGTCCGAGGGAAGATCCTTGTACGTAATGGAGATACGATCTTGCGTACCGAGAATTTCTTCCGTTGTCAGCGTAATGAACTCGTCCTGAACAAGCTCAATAGGTTCAACTTCGAGCTTTCCTGTCCGGATTTCCGGCCCCTTCGTATCGAGCAAAATAGCAACATTTTTGTTAAGCTCCTTACAAGCTTGACGGATGTTTTTAATCCGGTTGCCATGCTCCTCGAAATCACCGTGAGAGAAATTCAGGCGGGCTACGTTCATACCAGCCATAATCAGTTTCTTCACATTTTCCAATGATTCACTGGAAGGACCGATGGTACATACAATCTTAGTTTTGCGCATTTGGGTTTTTCCTCCGTTTTCAAAGGTGCTACTCTTTATATCTTTTTCCAACAATTAAATCTACTACACTTTTTCCTATTTGTATAGGAAGTTCGTCATATTTATTGTTACCCGTTTCCAGCGTATTACAACATAGGTTCAGATTCCGAAGGTTTTAAGAAAGTATATTGACCTATTTTCCGGAATTTTTGATACCTGTCTTCTCTCAATTCATCGCAGCTCATATTCGTAAGATCTGCCAAATGGCGTTCTAATAACTCCTTGATTGCAGCAGCAGTCACTTCATAGTTACGATGTGCGCCCCCTTTCGGCTCTGGCACAATATCCTCGATAATCTCCATGCGCAGGAGGTCATTAGCGGTAATCTTCATCGCTTCAGCTGCCTGATCTGCCTTAGAAGCATCTTTCCATAGAATCGAGGCTGCGCCATTTGGAGAAATGGCCGAATAAATAGCATGTTCCAGCATCAGCACACGGTTACCCACTGCAAACGCAAGCGCACCGCCGCTTCCACCCTCGCCGATGACCACACAAATAACAGGCACCGAAAGCTTTGCCATCTCCCGCAAATTGCGGGCAATCGCTTCCGATTGACCTCTCTCCTCTGCTGTATTACCCGGATAAGCGCCCTTCGTATCAATAAATGTAATAATAGGACGCTTAAATTTGTCAGCCTGCTGCATCAGCCGCAAGCCTTTACGGAATCCTTCCGGATGGGCACTACCAAAAAAGCGTGCAATGTTATCTTTCGTATCCTTACCACGTTGCTGGCCAATGACGGTCACCGGAATACCATTTAGCTTGGCAATCCCGCCCACAACCGCCAGATCGTCTCCGAACAAGCGGTCGCCATGCAATTCAATAAAGTCCGTAAACACCTGCTCGATCAAATCAAGGGACGTTGGCCTTTGATGATGGCGGGCCAAATGCATTTTTTGCGATGCTGTAATGTTAGAATATATTTCTTCTTCCATCTGGAGATAACGTTCTTCCAGGCGGTTAATTTCATCTGTAAAATCAATTTGTTTATCCTGTCCGAATTGCTTAAGTTCTTCGATCTTCTGTCGCATCTCGACCAGGGGCTTTTCATAAGGCAATTCGCCAGCCATTTATTCCTCCCCTTTCACACTGTGCAGATCAAGCAATTGCCCAAGGGTATCACGCAGTTCCTTGCGATGTACAACCATATCCAATTGTCCGTGCTGCAAATTAAATTCGGAAGTTTGGAAATCATCGGGCAGCTTCTGTCTGATCGTTTGCTCAATTACAATACGACCTGCAAAACCGAACACAGCACCTGGCTCTGCAATAATAATATCTCCGAGCATAGCAAAGCTGGCGGAGACTCCACCTGTAGTCGGATCAGTGATCACAGAAATATAAAGCAATCCCTGCTCGTCCAGACGAGCGAGAGCAGCGCTTGTTTTGGCCATCTGCATCAGACTCAGAATACTTTCCTGCATACGTGCCCCACCGGATGTGGAGAAGATGATAAGCGGCAAGCGCTTGTCTATCGCCTGCTCAATGGCGCGCGTAATTTTCTCTCCTACGACTGAGCCCATACTGCCTGTAAAAAAGTCAAAGCTCATCACCGCTACGACAACAGGAAGCCCATGAATAAGGCCGTCGCCCGTAACGACAGCCTCGCGCAGGCCAGCTTTCAGGGTCTGTTGCTCCAACTTACTTGCATATCCCGGAAAGTCCAGCGGATCAACCGAAATCATATCGGCATCATATTCCGTAAACGTGTCTTCGTCGAGCACCATACGAATGCGATCCATCGCATTCAAACGCATATGGTATCCGCACACCGGACACACTTTCAAATTTTTCTCCAACTCTTTGCTGTATTGAATACTTCCGCACTTACCACATTTGGTCATAAGACCTTCGGGAATTTCCCGTTTGGGACGATCCGGCATGTCCGCTTGATCGCCGCTCAGCGCCCGTTCCGAAGGGATGGTCGCGTATTTACGCTTCTTTTGGAATAAATCTTTAAACACAACTACACCTCTCCAGCCGTTTATTTGTCAGCCGTAACCGATACAAGGTCCTCTGCCGTCGATGCGGCACCTCTTAAGCATTATGTTCATACACACGTCAACGCCAGTTAATACAACATTACCGCCGATCGTGCATCCTTTGTTCCATTCATGCTGCTGTATCACTTCCGCCGTTCCGGACTCAAGGGCGCAAAATCGAATTCAGCACTTCCTGTATTTCTTCGACTTCACCCGAAGGCACAAGTATCTCAAACTGTTGCTTGGATGCACTGATGGCCCGGGTCTGCACCATAAAACCTTCTTCAGACAGTTTGAGCTTAATCATGTCAGCCAGTCTGGCCGTCGGTGCAATATATATCACCGTCCACATGCCTTGTTTCTACCCCCTAAGCCTCAAGTTTTGAGCCCATATAATAGACTCATGATAACATACCTTACTTTTTTCCCGCAACAAAAGCCCTCCTGATCATTCAAGTTCCGTCGGAGGGCCTAGAAAATCATTAATTCTGTTTATTCAGGCCAATTAAACATCCAATGATGCAGGATAATGCTTGGCATGAAGGCTCCGATGGGCAATACGCGAAGAAGCGGCGGCAGCCAATCCGGCGACAAGATCATCTAAAAACACATGAATACCACTGCCTTTTTGGTTCAGCTTTTCGATAATTCCAATCTTTTCTTTATCCAGATAGCCAAAACTAGTTAAGCCGATCATGCCGTACACGCTCGTAATGCCAAGAGCCATTGTCTCGTCCACTCCATACAGCGGTTCGTCTGCCTCCATAATGGCTTGAAGTGGCTGGGGAAGAAGTTTTTTTTCGGCCAGCTCATCAAGCGCAATGCCTGTCAGCAGTGTATATTGTACCTCTCGCTTTTGCAAAACCGCTTTGACACTTTCTACACATTCTTCCATAGTCAAATGAGGATAATATTTTAGCTGAAGCTGAAAAACAATGTCCGCAATGGACTCGATCTGAATGCCTCTGCGATTTAACAAGGTTTCTGCATATTCATAGGACATAATTTCCCTCCCGCTTTCACCATGCAGTTCTATTCTTCCACCGTGCGGGACTTTATGGTGCAGGATACGTGTTGAACCTCCTGTTCCGCCAGTTTTCCAAGTGTATGCGAAAGGGAAGGAAAATGTTCATTAAACCGTTACAATAAAGACGAGTTGCTGTGTGCCTGTCATTTGACTTTCACGGTGCCTTCACCCAGCATCGATTCCATTCGATCAAAAAGCTGAGGAGAAGGCTTAATGCTGTAAGCATCACTCAACGCCAGCAGACGCTGGTTGCTCTCGTAAAAAAGTACGGTAGGTACAGCACCGGGATGCTCCTGTAGCAATGCCTTGAGGCTGACCAGCAAGCTGGCGTCCTCCTCGGCCTGGCGGGTGATTTTGACAAACACCCGCTGACGGGCGGGCGATTCCGAGCCGCGCGGGGAAGGCACCTGCTCACTGTGAGCCGCTTCGCCTCTGCGTTGTGAAGAAGCCGCTACGGGACGAGCCTCCTTCTGCTGGGGCGACGCTGATGGAGCTGCTGCCGAAAGCGAGGTCGACACACGTGGCGCTCTCCCGCCCGTATTGCCAGCAGCTGGCACGGATGTTCCAGCTGCTGCGGACGAACGTGCTCCGGTACGCCGGCGCTGAAGAAGCCGTGACAGCGCGTCTTCCGCCAACGGAACTGCCTCATCCGCTAGGAGCTTGAAGTGTTCGTCCTGCTGCTGCATCTTGGCGCGAAGTGCAAGCAAGGCACCTTTTTCAATCCACTGCTGGCTTCGCTTCCAAACTTCAGGAAACAGCACAACCTCACAGCGTTCAATCTGATCCTCCAGCTCAATAAAGGCCATAGCCTTTCCCTGCTTGGTCGTAATCGTCTTGAGTGACACCACCATGCCTGCGGTCACAATAACCGTTTCATCTGGCACATCGCTCAGCTCCATCAGACGATCCGCTTGGCTGCTTTCCAGCAGCGACTCAAAATCATCTAGCGGATGCCCAGACAAATACAGTCCCAGCAGTTCGCGTTCCAGCTCTAATTGCTGGCTGGTACTAAATGGGGGTACATTGGGATATTCGATATCCCAATTAGGCATTTCCACAAACCCAAACATATCAATTTGCAAATCGTCACGTTCCTTGCGCCATTTGGCAGCTGCGTCCACCGTTTCATCAAGCATGGCAAGCAACTGTGCCCGATGGCCTGTCAATGAATCAAATGCTCCTGCCTGAATGAGCGATTCAATCACTCTCTTATTACACACCCTTAAATCAACACGTCGACAAAAATCGAGCAGACTGTCGAAAGGACGTTCCTTACGAACAGCAAGAATGCTTTCCATTGCTTGTGTGCCGACATTTTTAATTGCAGCCAGTCCAAAGCGGATATCACCGTGCTGTAATGGGGTAAACAGCACCCCACTCTCATTCACATCAGGCGGCAACACTGCGATATCCATACGACGACATTCGACGACATATTCAGCCACTTTTCGATGACTTCCCATTACGGCCGTCAGCATGGAAGCCATGAATTGTACTGGATAATGTGCCTTAAGATAGGCCGTCTGGAATGCTAGCACACCATAAGCAGCTGCATGGGCACGCGGAAAGCCGTAGTCAGCAAAACGGACGATCATATCGTAAACCCTTCCAGCTTCCTCCTCCGTGTAGCCCTGTTTAATACTGCCTTCGACAAAATGGCCCCGCTCTAGATCCAGCACCTCGCGCTTTTTCTTGGACACCGCGCGGCGCAGCAGATCA